>CANFJC010000009.1 GCA_947447245.1 Comamonadaceae bacterium | reverse complement strand
TCGAAGCCAGCAGCATGCCGAATGTTCCTACCGCAACCGAGAGCAACCATTTTGGCGCGGTATGAAGGAAATCTCGTTCAAAGCGAACACCCAAACTGATGCCAATGAAGAGTTGCGCCATGTTCGACATTTCTGACGGAATCGCGGTCCATTGAATGCCGGCCAAGGTCACGCCCATTGACACAACAAGCGGCCCCATGAACCAGGGGTTGTTGCGTTTGATGAAAGCCATGAACAAGGCACCCGCACCTGTCGCCATGGCCAAGTAAAAAATACCAGGCCACAGCCATATTCGAGGTCCTGGCAACAAATTGCTGTTCACTTGCAAGCCCCAATGCGCTTGGAACCACTGCATGCCAAAGGGCAAACACACCACCACCAAGACCAAACGCAAACTGTGCGATGCGGCCACCAAGTCGGTTCTGGCTTGGTAGCGCTCGGCCATCAAGGTCATTTCAGATGCGCCGCCTATGGCGCTTGCAAAGTAGGAGGTGGCCCGCATGTGTTTGGCAGAGAGTTCGGGCATGTTGGCGGCATTGCGCCAATGCAGCCACAAGCCGAAGCTGAAACCCATGGCCAGAGCCCAGGCAATGCCCAGCAAAATGGCCCACCACAAACTCAGCACCAACTGCCCCACATCGGCGGTGAAGTACAAACCCAAGGCGGAACCAATGACCCATTGCCCCACATTGCGCAGGTGACCCGAGCTTCTGGTGGGCGCGCCGCCGACAGACATGCAAGCCGTGGCCAACAAGGGGCCAATCATCCAAGGGATGGGCGTTCGCAGCCATTGGCAAAGCAATGCGGCGGCCACCGCCACCAGCAAGGTCAGTGCAATTTGAGAAAAGTAAGCCAGCGAACGCAAAAATCAACTCACCAATTCATTCGGCTTTCGCAAAGCGTTGAAAGTTACGGCTGCGTGGTTGCAAGTCAGGCATGTTTTCGAATGCTGTCGGCCAACACATTGACCATTTTGTCGATGTGTTCTTTTTCCACAATGTAGGGCGGGCACAGGACCAGGTTTTCGCCGGCAGCTCGCACCAAAACACCCTTGTTGTAGCAGTCAATGAAAATGTCGTAGGCGCGCTTGCCAGGCGCACCTGCGATGGAAGACAACTCGACCGCACCCGCCAAGCCCAGGCTTCGAATGCCAATGACATTGGGCAGGCCTTTGAAGGCGCTGTGCATGGCATCGCCCAACACAAGCCCCATTTGACCGGCTCGGGCAAACAAGTTTTCTTCTTTGAGCAGTTTCATGGTGGCAATGGCCGCAGCGCAAGACACAGGGTGGCCAGAGTAGGTATAGCCATGGAAAAACTCAATGGCGTAATCGGGTGCGCCAGCGTTCATCATGGCGTCGTAGATGAAATCACGGCAGACCACACCGCCCAAAGGGATGACGCCATTGGTCACGCATTTGGCAAAGTTGAGCATGTCGGGCACCACACCGTAATAGTCGGCGCCGAAGTTGGTGCCCATGCGACCAAAGCCAGTAATGACCTCATCAAAAATAAGCAAGATGCCGTGCTTGTTGCAAATTTCGCGCAGGCGTTTCAAATAGCCCTTGGGCGGCAAATACCAACCCGCAGAGCCCGCAACCGGCTCGACAATGATGGCGGCCACATTGCTGGGGTCGTGCAGAGCCAAAATACGGGTTTCCAGTTCCAGCAGCGGATCTTCTTGCCAGACGGGTTCTTCGTTGTGAATGTAGGCATGGTTCACAGGGTCGTGAATGAAGCGCATGTGGTCAACGCGGGGCAGCAATTGCGCGCCATAGACTTTGCGATTGGCAGGCAAACCGCCCACGCTCATGCCGCCAAAGTTCACGCCGTGATAGCCCTTTTCCCGGCCAATGAACACATTGCGGTGACCTTCCCCGCGGGCTCGGTGATAAGCCAATGCGACCTTCAAGGAGGTGTCGGCGGCTTCAGAGCCTGAGTTGCAAAACAGCACCTTGTTCAAGTCGCCAGGGCACAAGTCTGCAATCATTTGAGCGGCTTGAAAGGCTTGGTCATTGCTGATTTGAAAGGCCGTGGCGTAATCGAGTGTGTCGAGTTGTTTTTTGATGGCTTCGGCAATGGGTTTGCGGTTGTGGCCTGCGCCCACACACCACAAACTGGAAATGCCATCAATCACTTGACGGCCATCGTGGGTGGTGAAGTGCATGCCTTCAGCGGCCACAAAAATTCGCGGCTCTTGCTTGAATTGGCGATTGCCTGTGAAGGGCAGCCACTGGTGGTCCATGTTGAAAGCGGCCGCAGGGGCGCTGGCTGGTTTCAACGAGGAGATGGGGGATTCTAAAGGTGCCATGAATGTGCCTTTACGCTGTTGGTCAGCATTGATTTCGACCCCTCAGTGTAAATTGACCCACGTTGGATCGCAATCCCTATTTAGGCAGCTCTGACAGAAAGTCACAACTGTTTTGCCCTCAGATTGAACATGGAGAGCGCCTTGGTTCAGAACTTTGAGGCCTTCCCTGCGACAATATCACCCATGAATCATGCTTATATTTTGACGCTTTCCTGCCCCGACAGAACGGGCATCGTGCACGCTGTTTCGGGGTTTTTGCTGGAACGCGGCGGCAACATTGAAGAAGCGGCTCAGTACAACGACCCTGCCACAGGCCTGTTTTTCATGCGCGTGCAGTTCGCTTGCAAGCCAGTGAACGAAGCCGATTTGCGCACCCAGTTGATCAGTTTTGCAGCGCCCTTTCAAATGACTTGGAACCTGCACAGCACCATCCAGCCCATGCGCACCGTCATTTTGGTGAGCAAAGAGGGCCACTGCCTGAACGATTTGCTGTTTCGCTGGAAAAGTGGCTTGCTACCCATCGACATTCGAGCCATTGTGAGCAACCACCGTGAGTTTTACCAACTGGCGGCCAGCTACAACGTGCCCTTTCACCACATTCCCGTCACCGCTGCCAACAAGGCCGAAGCCGAGGCTAAGCAATACGAGATCATTCAATCTGAAGGCGCAGAGTTGGTCATTTTGGCGCGCTACATGCAAATTTTGTCAGACGATTTGTGCCGCAAGTTGTCGGGCCGCGCCATCAACATTCACCACTCTTTTTTGCCCAGCTTCAAAGGTGCCAAGCCTTACTACCAGGCGCATGACCGCGGCGTCAAATTGATCGGCGCCACAGCCCACTATGTCACGGCTGATTTAGACGAAGGCCCTATCATTGAGCAAGACGTGGCGCGTGTGGACCACTCCAAAACGGTGGACGATCTGACCACCCAAGGCCGCGATACTGAAAGCCAAGTGCTGGCGCGCGCCGTCAAGTGGCACAGCGAGCACCGTGTGCTGTTGAATGGTCACAAAACAGTGATCTTTAAATAATTTCGTCCATCATTCTGAATGCTTCTTTTAATTTGAGAATTTGACATGAACGCTCTGACCAACTTGGATGCACTGTCTCGCGCCGATCGGCAAGCGCAGATCGTTCACGCCTTGAGTGCTGTGATGCCCGCGCACACTTTGCTCTATACCTTGGAAGACACCGTGCCTTATGAGTGCGATGGCCTCACGGCTTACCGCGAGCGTCCCTTGGTGGTGGCTTTGCCCGAAACAGAAAGCCAAGTTCAAGCTGTTTTAAAAACCTGCCATGCCTTGGCGGTACCCGTGGTAGCACGTGGCGCTGGCACCGGACTTTCAGGCGGCGCCATGCCCCACAAACTGGGCGTCACCTTGTCGATGGCCAAGTTCAATCAGATTCTCAAAATGGACCCCTTGTCTAGAACAGCGGTGGTTCAATGTGGCGTTCGCAACTTGGCCATTTCTGAGGCTGCTTCCATTCATGGTTTGTATTACGCACCCGATCCTTCCAGCCAAATTGCTTGCACCATTGGCGGCAACGTGGCAGAAAACTCAGGCGGCGTTCACTGCCTCAAATACGGCCTCACTTTGCACAATGTTTTGAAAGTGAAAGGCTTCACCATCGAAGGCGATGCCGTGACATTTGGCAGCGATGCCTTGGATACCTCTGGCTTTGATTTGTTGTCGGTGCTGGTGGGCAGTGAAGGCATGTTGGCCATCACCACAGAAGTCACCGTCAAGTTGGTGCCTAAGCCGCAATTGGCGCGCTGCATCATGGCCAGCTTCGATGACATTCGCAAAGCTGGCGATGCGGTGGCGGCCGTCATTGCAGCCGGCATCATTCCAGCAGGCCTGGAGATGATGGACAAGCCCATGACTGCGGCGGTTGAAGATTTTGTGCACGCGGGTTATGACTTGAATGCTGCGGCTATTTTGTTGTGCGAGAGCGATGGCACCCCTGAAGAAGTTGAAGAAGAAATTGGCCGCATGAGCGATGTCTTGCTTGGGTCTGGCGCCACCGCCATCACAGTCAGCAAAGACGAAGCCGAGCGCTTGCGTTTTTGGAGTGGCCGCAAAAATGCGTTCCCAGCATCAGGCCGCATCAGCCCCGATTACATGTGCATGGACTCCACCATTCCGCGCAAGCGCTTGGCCGATATTTTGTTGGCCATTGCCGAGATGGAAAAGAAATACCAATTGCGCTGCGCCAATGTGTTTCACGCGGGCGATGGCAATCTGCACCCGCTCATTTTGTTTGATGCCAACGACGCCGATCAAATGCACCGCTGTGAATTGTTTGGCGCCGATATTTTGGAAACCAGCGTGGCCATGGGCGGCACCGTGACAGGCGAGCATGGTGTGGGCATTGAAAAACTCAACAGCATGTGCGTGCAGTTTTCGACCGAAGAAAACGCGCAGATGTTTGCCTTGAAAAAAGCTTTTGATCCATTGGGCTTGCTCAACCCTGGCAAGGTAATTCCAACACACAACCGGTGCGCAGAATACGGCAAGATGTTGGTGCGCGGCGGGAAAATTTCACACCCTGATTTGCCGCGCTTTTAAACAGCCAGCATCTCTTCAAACCCAGCCTGCGTGCTGGGTTTTTTAGGGGCGCACACCAAAAATAGCAGTGCCCACACGCACACACGTACTGCCCTCAGCAATGGCCGCTTCTAAATCGGCTGTCATGCCCATGGACAAGGTGTCCAACTTCAAACCGGCCGCATTCAAGCTGTCAAACAACTCTTTGGCTTGACGGTGAACGGCGCGCGCAGCAAGCTCATTGGCAGCTGGCTCGGGAATGGTCATGAGACCGCGCAGTTGCAGGTGCGGCAATTTGGCAACGGCTTGCGCAAGCGCAAGCAATTCTGACGGTGCAACGCCCGATTTGTTGTTTCCCCCATCGACATTCACTTGCAAGCAAACTTGCAAGGGCGGCAAATGAGCGGGTCTTTGCGCAGACAAACGCTCGGCAATTTTCAAACGGTCAATGCTGTGAACCCAAGCAAAATTCTCAGCCACCAACTTGGATTTATTGCTTTGAATGGGGCCAATGCAATGCCACGCCAAAGGCAGATCTGCCAATGAGGCGATTTTATCGACGCCCTCTTGAATGTAGTTTTCACCAAATGCCAATTGACCTGCCGCATGCGCATCGCGCACGGCTTGCGCCGGCATGGTTTTGGACACTGCCAAAAGTTTGACCGCGCCCGATGCTCGGCCAGCCGCCGCAGATGCAAGCTCAATTCGCTTGCGGACATTCTGAAGATTGTTTGAAACTGTGTCGTTCATGGAAACAAGCTTAACAAATCTCACCGTACCAAGGAAATTCAATGGATTGGCAGAGCCTCTTGCGGGAAGCGCGCAGCCTAGGCGCTTCAGATGTTCACCTCTCGGCAGGTGAGATGCCTTGGTTCAGGGTGGATGGCAAGATGCGGCGCTGGGTCAACCCGCACAGCCCTGCCAGTGAGCAAGCCCTTGAAGCCAGGACCTTGTTGGAACTTCTCGACACGCTTCGCCCGGCAATGGTGGGGGCACAACACCCTCGCAAAGATTTAAATGCAGTGGCTGGTGCTGAAGCTGGTGCAAAAGCAAATACCGAGTTTGCATTCAAGCATCTCGACTTCGCTGTGTCGCTCGAAGGATTGGGCAGATTTCGCATCAATGCCTATGTGCAAGCCCGTGGCCCGGCCATGGCCTTGCGCCTGATTTCCGACACATTGCCAAATTTGAAAACACTCGGGGCACCCGAATGCGTGGCTTCTTGGGGACGACATGCGCATGGCTTGATCCTCATGACCGGCCCCACTGGCAGCGGCAAGTCGACCCTGCTTGCAGCCTTGTTGCATGACATCAATCAGCATTGCGGCCGCCATCTGCTCACCCTCGAAGATCCCATCGAGTTTGAACACACACCGCTGCAAAGTTTGATCCATCAGCGTGAAGTGGGGCGCGACACCCCCGACTTTGAATCGGGTTTGCGCGCTGCACTGCGTGAAGACCCCGACGTGATTTTGGTGGGCGAAATGCGCGATGCAGCCACCATTCGTTTGGCGCTCACAGCGGCAGAAACCGGTCATTTGGTCTTGTCCACCTTGCACACGGCCAGCGCGCCCCAGGCCGTTGACCGGCTGGTGGATGCGTTTGCGTCTCATGAAAAAGAAGCTGTGCGCGGCTTGTTTGCAGAAAACCTGATTGCCGTCTTGGCGCAAACCCTGTGCCCTCAATTGGGCGGTGTGGGCCGAGTTGCAGCACATGAAATCATGGTGGGCACGCCGGCCGTTAAAAATCTCATTCGCGAGGGCAAGGTCAGCCAACTTTACTCTGCCATTCAAACGGGACAGGCCGTGGGCATGCAAACCTTAGACCAAAGCCTTTTGCGACATTTTCAGTCGGGTCAAATTTCAGCCGACTCTTTGCGACTTTTCAGCAAGTTCCACCCCAAATCACAATCTGATGGACAATCTCGAGCTTGACCCATTCTCCTAACTCAACAGACAAACAATCATGAGCAGCCTGAACGCAAAAACCTACGAATCCGCTTCTTCTCAACATGTGGCCTTTTTAGGCCTAGGCGTCATGGGCTATCCCATGGCCGGTCACTTGGCCCGCGCTGGCCACGCAGTGACGGTGTACAACCGCAGCGCAGCCAAAGCAGCCGCCTGGTGCCAAGAGTTTGCCGACAGCCGCCAAGCTGCGCAGGCCCCTACGCCCCGCGAAGCGGTGAAAGATGCCGACATCGTTTTTTGCTGTGTTGGTAACGACGAAGATTTGCGCGCGGTGGTGCTCGGTGCTGACGGCGCTTTGGCTGGCATGAAAAAAGGCGCGACTTTGGTGGACCACACCACGGCCTCCGCCAATGTGGCGCGCGAGCTTTATGCCGCCGCCAAAGCGCTTGGCTTGCATTTCATTGACGCGCCCGTTTCTGGCGGTCAGGGCGGCGCTCAAAATGGCTTGCTGACTGTCATGTGCGGCGGTGATGCGGCCATTTTTGAAGCGACCAAACCAGCGGCCATGGCTTTTTCTCGTGCCTACACCTTGATGGGTGAATCAGGCGCAGGCCAACTCACCAAAATGGTCAATCAAGTTTGCATTGCAGGCTTGGTGCAAGCTTTGTCAGAAGCCATTGCCTTTGGACAAAAAGCGGGCCTTGATATGAATTTGGTCTTGGATGTGATCGGCAAGGGCGCTGCACAAAGCTGGCAAATGGACAACCGCGGCAAAACCATGGTGGCTGACAAATTCGATTTTGGTTTTGCAGTCGATTGGATGCGCAAAGACTTGGGACTGGTCATGGACGAGGCCAAGCGCAATGGTGCACGTTTGCCCGTCACGGCTTTGGTCGATCAGTTTTATGCCGATGTGCAGCAAATGGGCGGCAAGCGCTGGGACACCTCCAGCTTGATCAAACGTCTGAGCTAAGCCAGTCTCACACGACTCAAAAAAAAATGGGCGCTGATTGAATCAGCGCCCATTTTTTGATGCTTTGAAAAGCTTTAAGGTTTAGGTTGTGCTTGAGGCGAAAAAGGTTGGGCACTGATGCGCTTGAGTTCATCATCGGTGATGATTTCAAAAACCCTGACCACCTTCACCACACCACTCACGCTGCCACTGCGTGCAATTTCCGAAGCGCGCTGGGCCTCACGGCTTGTGACGCGGCCCATCAAATAAACAATGCCACGCTCAGCGATCACTTTGAAAGCATTGGATTGCAAATCTTTGGCGTCCACCATCAAAGCTTTAATTTGGCCCGTGGTGATGATGTCTTTGGAGCGCTGAGTGAGTGAGCTGGCAGGCTCAATGGCCAGATCATTGACCACGGAGCTCACATTCTCTTGGCTTTTGGCCAGTCTTTCAGCCAGTTCCTTTTGTGCGGCTGAGCTCACCTCACCCGTCAGCAAGACCATGCGGTTGTAGCTGGTCACATTCACGTGGGCGGCTTCATTCAAATTCAGACGCAAGCCCTGGGCTGTTCGAAGTTCAATGCTCTCGTCCTCTAGCTGAATGCCTGCGGTACGGCGATCGATGGCGACCAAGCCACTCATGACGGCGCTGCCAACCACCAAAGGCGCACAGGCCGACAAACTGGCCACCATGGCACTGGCCGCCAAAGCAGAAAGCATCCAACGATTGAAATTGAGGTTCACTTGAAAAGTCCTTAGAAAGTCTTGAAATATTTTAAGCGGGTTGATTCAGAAAGGGAATGCCCTTCTTTCGCTCATGCCACGGCGTCTTGATCGCCCATCAGCTGGGCGTCTACGCCATCGCACAAACAGTGAAGGGCCAATTGCTGAACCTCGCGAATGCGCGCCGCACGATCGTGCGGAATGCCCACATGCACATCTGTTTCGCGCAGGGCTTTGGCCACGGAGCCACCCCCTTTGCCAGTCAGCGCAATCACGGTCATGTCACGTTCGTGCGCGGCATGCAAGGCACGCATCAAACCTTCCTCTTCACCTGTGGACGTGAGCAAGAGCAGCACATCGCCGGCTTGACCCAAAGCACGCACCTGCCTGGCCAAACTGGCATAGGCAGGATCGCCTAAACCCTCGTGTCGCAAGGCGATGGCGGCCAACTCGGGTCGCTCGCGCTCAAAGCCACCCACAAACAAACTGGCGAAATACTGGGCCAATGCGGCTGCGCTGCCTTCACCGCAAACCAACACTTTGCCACCACTGGTGACGCAGGCCATGAGCGCCTGCACGCCAGCATCCAAGGGCTTGGCCAAGGTTTCAGCCGCTTGGTATTGCAAATCGGCGCTGTCGATGAAGTGTTGTTGAATGCGCAGGTCTAACATGAACAGGATGATACTCGCAGCCGATTCAAAGCGACCATTGCACGCTTTAAGAAAGCGCATCAAACGCCGCCTTGACCCAAATCATGCCTTCGGGCTCCCAAGCGATGACGTCAAAACGTGCGGGGGGGAGTGGTCGCCAGCGCATGAGGAAAAAGCGAGCGGCAAAAACAAGGCGCCGCTGCTTGACGGCGCCCACACTGCCCAAAGCACCGCCAAACTGGGCCAAGGCACGCTTTCGAACCTCGACAAACACCACGGTGCTGTCGGATTCTTGCAAAATGAGGTCAATTTCACCACCACCCCGTCCGGGCGTTCGATAATTGCGCTGCAACAAACGCAAACCTTGTTGTTGCAAAAAAAGCAGCGCGGCATCTTCCGCGGCATCGCCACTTTGCTTACTTGTCCGATTGAGGAGCACCATTGAATTTGCCTTCTGAAAAATCTGAAGCCATGCCAGCCACTGCCAATGAGACGGGTGTTGGGGGTTTGGCATCGACTTACAACAAGGCATTTCAAGCAGCCCGTGAAGCTGTAGGCCTGCAAAACCACCCTGCCAGCACACTGTATGTGGTGGCCACGCCCATTGGCAATCTGGCCGACATCACTTTGCGTGCTTTGTATGTGATTGAAAGGGCCAACACCCTGGCCTGTGAAGACACGCGTCACACCCAACAACTTTTGCGAGCTTATGGCTTGGACAGAAACAATTCGCAGTTGTTGGCAGTCCATCAGCACAACGAAGCAGAGGCTGCCGCGCAAGTGATTGCGCGATTGGCACAAGGCGAACGCGTGGCGTATGTGAGCGATGCGGGCACGCCGGCCATCAGCGATCCCGGTGCACGCTTGGTTGCTGCGGTGGCCGCTGCAGGTTATCGCGTCATGCCTTTGCCAGGCGCCAGCAGTGTGACCACGCTGCTCAGTGCTGCAGGCGTGGTGGGTGAAGGCGGCTTTGTCTTCACAGGTTTTCTATCTTCCAAAGCCACGGAAAGGCAACGCGCCATTGAAACATTGAGTGGTGAGGCAAGGGCCGTGGTGTTGCTGGAAGCGCCGCATCGCATTGAGGCTTTGGCACAGGCGCTTGCCATGTTGGGCAGCCGATTGATCACGGTGGGCCGTGAGTTGACCAAACAATTTGAAACCGTGCACACCCTTGAGGCTCAAAAATTACCGGCTTGGTTTGCAGAAAAAGCAGACAACATGCGCGGCGAATTTGCGCTGGTGATTCATGCCTTGGATAAACCCAAGGCAGACAAGGATGAAGCCTTAGATGCCCAGAGCTTGCGCACCTTGAAATTGCTGCTGGCCGAGTTGCCTTTGAAAACCGCCGTCAAAGTGACCAGCGACATCACGGGTGTTTCTAAGAACCTGATTTATGACACGGCTCTGAGCTTGAAAAAGGGCCTTGACTAACGTTTGCGCAAACCCAGCCACATCACGGTGCCGACCACCAAAAAGGCGCCTACCAGTTGAATGGGTGCAATCGATTGATCGAGCAAGGCCCAAGCCAACACCAAGGCAAACACGGGTTCAACGTTCATGATGGCTGAGTTGCCCACCACGCCCAACTTGGGCAAGACCGTGAACAAAATGGTGAAGGCCGTGCCATACAAAAACGTCAGCATGCCAAGTCCCCACCAACCCGCAGATGCTTGCGGCAAATGAAAGCCACCCTGACTCATAGCCGCAGCCACTGCCAAAATACCCACAATGGACATCGAAGAAAAGGTTCGCACGCGACCATCTAGGCCGGTGGTTTCATGTTGCGTGTAAACCAAGGCCAAACCAAATGTGGCGGAGGCCGCTAACGCAAATGCAACGCCAGCGCCAATTTGCGACCAATGCTCTGCCGCGCCAAGACCCGAAGCGGCGCCCATCACATCGAGCGCCAAGGCCAAACCGGCCAACAAAATGGGCATGCTCCAAAGCACTGCTTTTTCAGCTTGGTGCTTGTACAGCACACGCGCCCAAAATGCGGTTGACAAGGGATAGGTGTTAAAGGCCAACAAGGCCAAGGCCACAGGCAGTCTGGCCACCGATGAATACAAGCACATGCTTTGAACGGCGATCAGGCCACCAATGATGAGCATGTATTTTTTGTGGTTTGACTCAATTTGAATGTGAACCTTTTGTTGCCACACAATCAAACCCACCACGAGCGCGGTGACCACACTGCGAAAGCTCACTGCTGTGACCACATCCACGCCATTGTTAAAAGCCAAGCGCGCGGCCACATGGTTGGCGCCCATCATGAACGCAATCAGCAGCAAGGTGGCAAAGGCCGTGGTCGTGAGCGATTTCGATGTTTCAGTCATGCGCTCATTGTGCAGGATAAAGTCCGTGCACTTGGGCATGTAGGCGACTGAGGCCCAGCAAAGCGTCGGTATAGGGCGTGCTGACTTGGGTGAGTTGGCCCAACTCGCGCACGACACTGACCAAAGCATCTAATTCCACCGCTTTGCCCGCCTCGACGTCTTGCAACATAGAGGTTTTAAAAGCGCCCAGTTTTCGGGTCACAGCGTGTCGGTCTTCTGGCATTTGCGCAATCGGTATGCCAATTTTTTCCCCAATGGCTTTGGCCTCGAGCATGATCTTGGACACAAAATCTCGCACCAAATCGTCTTGCAAAATCAAATCGGTGGTGGCCCCTGTAAAGGCACTGATGGGGTTGACGGTCATGTTGCCCCACAGTTTGTACCAAACATCTTTTTGAATTTGGGCCGAGGCACTGGCATTGAAACCTGCCGCTTGCAAATCGATCACCAGTTGTTGCACACGCTCCGCAGCTTGTGTTTTTTGTTCAGCAGGCTCACCCACAATGAGGCCATTTCCAAAGTGGTGGCGTGCCACACCTGGCGCATCCAGTGAACAACTGGCATGCACCACGCAGCCCACCACATGGTGCGCTGGGATGGCATGGCCAATGAGGCCTTCAGGGTCAATGGTGCTCAGGCGCGTGCCTTGCAGCGATTGACCAAAGCCTTCAAAGAACCACCAAGGCACGCCGTTCATGGCCGTCAACACCATGGTGTGGGGTGCCAACAAAGCTGCGATGCCTTGGGCGACATCGGCCATGGCGGGCGCTTTCACGGCCACAATGACCAGATCTTGAGGTCCTAAATCAGCGGGGTTGGCAGAGACTTTGACATCTGCTTTCAAGTGGGTCTCTTGCGTTGGAAATTGCGCTTGCGTTTGAATGCACTGCAAGCCATTTTTTTGCAAGGCCGCCAGCGTGGCCCCGCGCGCCACCACACTGACCTCATGCCCCATTCGTGCCAAGTGCACACCCATCCAAGCGCCAATGGCACCTGCGCCATACATACAAACTTTCATAGACGGTAACTTTCCTCGGGTTTGTGCAATTGCCGATCCACTTGTCGAATCAGGGCGTCTAACACATCGTTGCCAGCACCATGGTTCGGATTGAACTGCAGCGCATCGCGCGTGCACTTGGCGGCAACGTCTTCGCTCACAGGAATGGCTTGTGCAGGGCCGCCCATGCTGAATGTCGCCAGTTGAATTTCGCAAGCACGTTGCAAAGTCCACAGGATGGCAAAAGTTTGGGGCAAGGTGGCGCCCCAAGACAGCAAGCCATGGTTGCGCAAGATGACGGCTTGTTTGTTGCCAATGCTTTTGAGCAATCGAGGCGCTTCATCAGCGTGAATGGTGATGCCTTCAAAGTCATGGTACGCAATCATGTTGTGAAGCTGCGCCGTGTAAAAATTGGTTTGTTGCAAACCGTCTTTCAAGCAAGCCACCGACACACCTGCCGTGGTGTGTGTGTGCATCACACAATGCGCCTCTGGCAGGTTGTCGTGCAAAGCCGCGTGCACCGTAAAACCAGCAGGGTTCACTGGATAGGGCGAGCCATCAAGTGCCTTGCCTTTCAAGTCAATTTTGACCAAATTGCTGGCGGTGACTTCGCTGTAGTGCAGACCAAAGGGGTTGATCAAGAAATGTTTTTCGGTGCCACAGACCTCTTGCGGCAAGCGCAAGGTGATGTGGTTGTAAATCATTTCGGTCCAGCCTAAAAAAGCAAAAACTCGGTAACAGGCCGCCAATTGCACACGGGCCTCCCATTCTTTGGGATGCACTTCATTTCGCAGCGAACGCGCAGCAGGAAGTTGATGTGTCAGCATGATCAATACACCTGTCCTGAACTTGGCAACGCTATGCCCGCATCTGGCTTGAATTGACGAACCAGCGCCGAAGTTTGACGGACCAAGATTTGAGTGTCTAAGCCCACTGCCACAAACAAAGCGCCGAGCGACAAATAGTGTTTGGCTTGCGTGACATCTGACGTCAAAATGCCTGGCGCTTTGCCTGCTTTCAAAATGCGTGCAATAGCGTCTTCAATGGCGGCCTGCACTTCAGGGTGATTGGGGTCGCCCACATGACCCAAAGAAGCCGACAAATCTGCAGGGCCAATGAACACACCATCAACACCAGGCGTGTTGGCAATGGCGTCTAAGTTTTTCAAGGCTTCTCGCGTTTCGGCTTGCACCAACAAGCAAACTTGCTCGTTGGCCTCATGGGTGTAGTTGGGGAACATGCCCCAACGTGAAGCGCGCGCGCCGCCCATGCCGCGCACACCGCCCTTGCCGTCGTTTTGGGGGTAACGCATGGCTTGGACACATTGGGCTGCTTGCTCATCTGTGTCAATCATTGGAATGAGCAAGGTCTCTGCGCCCAAATCCAAGTACTGCTTGATCAGTGCTGTGTCGCCGACGGGCACACGTGCAATGGCATTGTTGACAGGATAGGCGGCAATGGTTTGAAGTTGCTGCTGAATGCTTTGCAAATTGTTGGGTGCATGCTCGCCATCAATCAACAACCAGTCAAAGCCAGCCATGGCACATATTTCTGCGCTGTAACTGCTGGCCAGGCCCATCCACAAACCAATTTGAGCATGCTTTTCGGTGATGGCTTTTTTGAAACGGTTCACGGGTGTTTTCATCATGTCTCTTTTTAAATGAATTGAAATTGCAAACGACCTAGAGGGCCATAGTCGGCATCGAACACATCGCCCACTTTGGCGGGAACTGGTTTGGTAAATGAGCCGGCCAACACAATTTGTCCGGCTTTCAAATGCTCGCCCCATGGGGCCAACTTGTTGGCCAGCCATGCAATGCCCACCGCGGGATGGCCTTGCACGCCAGCCGCCAAGCCCGTCTCTTCAACCACGCCATTCAATGTCAAAATGGCGCCGCACCATGGCAGGTTGGTGGTGAGTGGATTGACCTTTTCGGCGCCCACCACAATGCCAGCGTTGGCTGCGTTGTCACTGATGGTGTCAAACACTTTGCGCATCACTTTGGTTTGGCGGTCAAACTGCTCAATGCGCGAATCGATGATTTCAATGGCGGGTGTGACGTATTCAGTGGCGGCCAACACTTGCTCCACTGTGACGTCTGGGCCTTGCAGGTCTTTCTTTAAAACAAAGGCCAACTCGACTTCAACACGTGGCACCACAAAGTCTGTGTGCGCAATGTTCAACACCTGTGAGGGCGTGCAGGTGTACAACATGTTGTCGAGCAGGGTGCCGTAGTCGGGCTCGTCAATTTGACTGGCTTGCTGCATGGCGCGTGAAGTCAGACCAATTTTGTGCCCAATCACTTGGCGGCCTTCGGCCAATTGCAGCGCCACCCACGCGCGGCTGACACGGTAGCCATCTTCTATGGTCATGCCTGGGAAGCGCTTGGAAAAGTGCTCTACTTGCTGCCGTGTTTTTTGTGACTGCTGCAACTCAGCGGCCAGTTGCGCAATTTGTGCGGAATCAAACATACAGACTGTCTTTCAAAAACGGAATGTGCTGTGCGCTGATTTAAAGCGCAGCAAACAATGGATGCACATTGCTGTGTTTGTGGTCAAACACTTCAGGGCCCACATCGATTTGCAAAGTAATGCCAATGTGCCTTTTTGCAAAGAGTTCAGCGAAATGTTGTTTCGTGACCTCTGTCAAAATATCCCCTGCGCGTTTTTGGGTGGCCTCACTGCGCCCCTTGCCCATTCGCACATTCAAATAGACAAAGGCGTAATCTTCCGAGCCCCCATGTGGGTTGCTGTCAAACTTCGCGGCCTTGCGCCCCGCCGCGCCACTATCGGCCACAGCGTAATGCGGCGCAGGATAGGCCAACACGCGCGTGCCACCGGTGGGAAACACTTGTTTGCCCGATTCATCCAAGACCGTGAGCATGGCATCGGCCAAATCGCGGCACAAAACTTTCATGTTGGTTTCTGCGTCCAACTGACCGGTATAAAGAATGACCAAATGCGGCATGAACTGTCTTTCTAAATTACAAACGACGGGCGCCAGCGGCATACACCGCAGCGGGGTCTTTCAAACTGTTGAGGTTAAGCGCGTAGGACGCGCCGCCTTCTTCTGCACTCACAGGATTGACCGGGAATACCACATTGATTTGCCCAGTTCCCGAGCTTGGAAAATAAGGCGTGATCACTTCAGCCTTGCCTTGGTAGTGGTCCCAACCCAACACACCCAGCAACATGGCGGTGTCGTGCATGAAGCCTTCGCCATGGCCTTTGGCGGCGTACTCGGGCAGCATGGCGCAAAAAGTTTTCCAATCGCCTTGTTGCCAAAGTTCAACCACATTGTGATCAAGTTGCTCTAAAAACGGGCTCCAAATTTTGTTGGCATAGTCAGGTGCCAGGCCGTTTTGCGCAAAGCGGTGCGACAAGGAGCCACTGGCAAAGAATGCCACATTGCCGTCGTAATGTTGCTCCACTGCGCGCCGCATGGCCCAACCCAATTGCGCGCTTTCAGACAATGAATGCACCATGCACAGCGCCGACACCGAGATCACTTTGTAGTGCCTGTCGGCGTTCATATACCGCATGGGCACCAAGGTGCCATATTCCAAAGCCAAGCTGGTGTGCTCATGCGCCAATGTGGTCACGCCTGCTTCATTGCAAGCCTTGGCCAAAATGTGACCCAGTTCAGGATTGCCATCGTATTCATAGGGCATGTTGCTGATGAAATGCGGCAACTCGTTGCTGGTGTAGTTGCCTTTGAAATGCACCGCGTTGTTCAAGTGGTAGGCCGAGTTCACCAGCCAATGCGTGTCAAACACCACAATGGTGTCAACGCCCAAAGCACGGCAGCGTCTGTCAATTTCATGGTGGCCGTCAATGGCCGCTTGGCGCGTGCCTTTTTGCGGCCCATCCAGTTCACTCAAATACATCGAGGGCACGTGCGTGATTTTGGCGGCCAATGAAACTTGTCCCATGCTCAAACTCCCCAATGCGGTATGTGGTGCGAACCCATGGACACCGCGACGTTTTTAGGCTCGCAAAAAACTTCGTAACTCCAGGTGCCGCCTTCACGCCCAGTGCCGCTGGCCTTGGTACCGCCAAAGGGCTGACGCAAATCGCGCACGTTTTGGCTGTTCACAAAACACATGCCAGCTTCAACAGCGGCTGCCACGCGGTGGGCACGGCCTATGTTTTCAGTCCACACATAACTTGATAAACCATATTGAATGTCGTTGGCCAATTCAATGGCATGCGCTTCATCGCGGAAAGGAATCAAGCAAGCCACGGGGCCAAAGATTTCGTCTTGCGCAATCTTCATGCGGTTGTCGACATCAGCAAACACGGTGGGCCAAACAAAGTTGCCATTTTTGACTCGGGCTGTGAGTTCTGGTGCGTAAGAAGGTTTGTCCAAACCGCCGCACAACATCGTTGCGCCTTCTTTGGGTCCGAGTTCAATGTAACTTCTCACTTTGGCCAAATGCGCTTGGCTGATCATGGGGCCGACGATGGTGTTTTCATCCAGCGGATCTCCCACTGAAATGCGTTTTGCACGTTCTGTGAATTTCTGCACAAAGTCGGCGTAAATACTTTGCTGCACCAAAATGCGACTGCCCGCTGTGCATCGTTCACCGTTGTTGCTGAAAATCATGAACACGGCAGCGTCCAGTGCGCGCGGCAAATCGGCATCTTCAAAAATGACGAAGGGGGACTTGCCGCCCAACTCCATGCTGAATTTTTTAAGGCCCGCGCTTTGCACAATGCGATTGCCTGTGGCTGTCGAGCCTGTGAAAGAAATGGCGCGCACATCGGGGTGTGAGACCAAAGGCTCACCAGCATCTTTGCCATAGCCATGCACCAAATTCAAAACACCTGGCGGTACACCGGCTTCAAGCGCCAGCTCACCCAAGCGCGCAGCCGACATGGGCGACAGCTCACTCATTTTCAATACGGCTGTGTTGCCAAAGGCCAGGCAAGGCGCCACTTTCCAAGTGGCCGTCATGAAGGGCACATTCCACGGGCTGATCAAGGCGCAAACACCCACCGGATGAAACAGCGTGTAGTTCAAATGGGTGGGCGTCGGATAGGTGTGGCCATTCACGCGCGTGCAGATTTCTGCGAAGTAAGAAAAATTGTCAGCGGCACGTGGTACCAATTGCTTGCCAGTTTGTGCGATGGTTTGGCCGCAATCGCGCGTTTCGGTTTCGGCAATGGCGGGCACGTGTTTGGTAATCAGCTCGCCCAGCTTGCGCATGATCTTGGCGCGATCGGCGGCAGGCGTGGCAGCCCATTTTGGAAAGGCGGCTTTGGCGGCGGCCACCGCTTGGTTGACTTCATTCAAGCCGCCAGATGACACCTCCGCCAAAACTTCTTGTGTGGCGGGGTCGCGGGTTTCAAAAGTCTCGGCACTCGCAACGGAGCGTCCGTCAATTAAATGGTCTATGCGCATTTTCAAATCCTGTTTGCTTGGCTCTTTACTCACCCAAGGTGTTGATCAAATCGCCAACACCTTCAATGCTGGTCACAATCACATCGCCCACTTCACAATTCACCACGCCATCAGGCGTGCCTGTCAAAATCAAATCGCCAGGCTGCAAAGTCATGAAGGCACTGAAGTACTCAATCAATGTAGGCACATCAAAAATCATGTCGCGTGTATTGCCGCTTTGCGTCACCTTGCCGTTGACTGTCGTTTGTAAATTCAAATTCATGGGGCTGCCATAGGCGTCGTGAATGTCTTTGGCATCGACCAGCCACGGGCCAATCGGCGTGCAGGTGTCTCGGTTCTTCACCCGAAAGTTAGGCCGGTACCAGTTTTCCAAATAATCTCGAATGGCGTAATCGTTGGCTACGGTGTAGCCGCCCACATAGTCATAGGCGTTTTCTTTTTTCACATGCTTGGCGGTACGGCCAATGACCACGGCCAGCTCGCATTCGTAGTGCATGTGCGTGGCGTCTTTCGGTCTGCGTGTGAGGGCTTTGTGACCGATCAGAGCGCCTTCGCCTTTGACAAACACCAAGGGTTCTTCAGGCGCTTTGAAAGCCAATTCTTTGGCGTGATCAGCGTAGTTCAAACCCAAAGCCAAAATGGTTCTGGCTTGTGGCACGGGCGCCAGGGGCGGCAACCAAACCACCTCGTCAAACTTCAAGCGTTTGCCAGCCCAAGGGCTGCGCGTGAGCAACAATTCGCCATTGGATTCAACGGCCTCATGCACAGCGCCAGCCCAAGCAATGCGTGCGTGTTTCATGCTGTCGCTCCCACAAAGTGATTCACCAGCGTTTCAAAGCCAGGTGCAGAAATTTCCACCACATCACCTGCTTTGGCGCGCGGCCGCTTGCCATCCGGCAAGCAATCACTGCCCAACAAAAGCACATCGCCTTCTTGAAACGTCATGAATTCAGAAATATCGGCAAGCAGTTTTTGCGATGCGCGCACGGTGTCTGCGTAGTTCACGATTTGCACTGTGTGACCATTCACTTTGACATCGAGGACCATGGCATCGGAATGAACCTCTTCAATTAGCTTGGCCTGCGCACCCACACCCAAAAAGCCATCGAGGCATTTGAATTTGACGGGCGGCCTGTAATAACTTTCATGGGGAATAGACACATCGTTGACCAACACGCAAGCCACCACCCGGGCATCTGCGCCAAAGACCCACGCCAAATTGGCGCCCACATCGACTTCGGACACATTCGCAGGAATGGCAATTGAGTCGCCAGACGCGGTGAAGGTGTTGGCCGTTTTGATGAACAACACAGGAGCTTTGGGTGCGCCTTTGTGCGGCGGCTCTGACATTTGCGGGGCTCTGAGATCCCACTCTCTTTTGAAATTTAAGAGCGCGCCGTAGACGGTCCCTTGCGGCCAATAAGGCGTTAATTTGTTTTGCATGCTTATGCCATCTCTTCTGAATTCAATTCGGTATGGAACGTTTCCAGCTGAATCACTGCGTCGAGCAATTGATACAACTGCGCTAATTTCTGTTTGCCCAATTCACTTTCCATAAAGGCGTAGTGCGCCTCAATGGCCTCGGACAGTTTGGCCACCTTGCTCAAGCCCAATTCGGTGGCGCGAACCACTGTGCTGCGCGCATCTTGCGGGCAACGACGACGCTCAATCAGACCGTCTCGCTCCATCCGCGTGAGGACGCCCGTCAAACTCGGCCCCAACAGGAAAGCCTCGCGTGCCACGCGGCCTGTTTCCACACCTTCGTCAAAGTGCGCGTTTTCGCCCAGCACCCGCAGCACCCGCCACTGCTGATCGGACAAGCCATGCTCTCGCAGGCTGGGTCGGGTGTGCGTCATGACCGCCTCGCGTGCTTGCAGCAACAGGCGCGGTAGATTGCGGTGGACGAAAGCTTGTTTTTTCATGGCCTTGGTATTTATTTAACATGTTAAATGAATTTCAGTCTTTCGAGAAATCGGGTAAACCCGCCTTTTTCAATCGCCTTTGCCACAGCGCCTCATCTGGTGAGCTTCAAGCCAGTGAATAATTGCGACATGAACGCATCTTTTTTTGACGAGCACCGCATCCGATTGATTCAAGCGCCCATGGCGGGTTCGCAAAACCACCGATTGGCTGCAGCCGTCTTCTTCGCTGGCGGCATGGGCAGCATTCCGGCGGCTATGCTCACAGCTGAGCAACTGCAAAGCGAGCTAAGTGCCTTTGAAGATGCAATCGCCGCGGTAAAGGAAAAAGCAAAGGCGCATCAATGGGGCGAGTTCTTGCCCGTCAACGTCAATTTTTTCTGCCACACCCCACCGCCCGCGCAAAATGAAAGAGAAGCGGCTTGGCGCCAGAAGCTCGCGCCGCTGTATTTAGCCCATGGCATTGATCCTCTTTCTTTAGGTTCGGGTCCTGGCCGCGCCCCGTTCAGTGAAGAAAGTTTGAAGTTGGTGGGCCAATTCAAGCCTGCCGTGGTCAGCTTTCACTTTGGTCTGCCCAAAGCGCAATGGGTACAGCAGATCAAGGACTGGGGTGTTCAAATTTGGTCTTCCGCCACCACGGTGCAAGAAGCGCAATGGCTGGCACAGCAAGGTGTCGACGCCATCATTGCCCAAGGCCTAGAAGCCGGCGGTCATCGCGGCATGTTCCTCACCGAAGACCTCAGCACTCAGCTTGGCACATTGAGCTTGCTGCCTCAATTGGTAAAGGCCGTGAGTTTGCCGATCATTGCGGCAGGCGGCATTTCCAGTCCAGCTGCAGTCTGCGCGGCCAAAGCACTGGGCGCCAGCGCGGTCCAAGTGGGCACCGCGTTTCTCACCAGCCACGAAGCCACCACCAGCGCCCTGCACCGCCAAGCTTTGATGTCTTCGTCAGCGCAGCACACCGCTTTGACCAATCTGTTCAGTGGTCGCCCTGCGCGCGGCATTGTGAACAATTTCATGCGCGAATTCGGTCCTCTGAATGCGCAGGCCCCCAGCTTTCCCTTGGCCACCGCGGCCGTCGCGCCACTGCGAGCCGCCGCAGAAGCCAAAGGCTTGAGCGATTTCTCGCCTTTGTGGTCGGGCCAAAATGCATCCGATTGCGAAGCCTTGCCTGCCGCCGACATTGCTCACAAACTCTTGAAAGGCTGGCCTGATGCGAGCTGTTTTTCATTTGGCAACACCACAGTGTTAGGCTTGGGACATGGCCAAAGATAAAACCATTTTCACTTGCACCGATTGCGGCGGCACCACGCCCCGTTGGTTGGGCAAATGTCCCGCCTGCGGCGCTTGGAACACGCTGATTGAAAGCACCGTCGATTCAAGCGGCAGTGCCAAAAACAGATACACCAGCCAATTTCAAGCCTTGGCCAAAACCTCCGAGCTCACCAAGTTGGGCGACATCGAAGCCACCGACATCGACCGCACCGCCACGGGTTTGGAAGAGCTCGACCGCGCCTTAGGCGGCGGGGTGGTGGAAGGCGGTGTGGTGTTGATTGGCGGCGACCCCGGCATTGGCAAATCCACCTTGTTGCTCCAAGCCCTTGATGCTTTGCAACGCAAAGGCATGAACACACTGTATGTGACCGGTGAAGAAAGCGGCGCGCAAGTGGCGCTGCGATCCAGACGCCTAGGCCTAGACAAAAGCCAAGTTCAAGTATTGGCCGAAATTCAATTGGAAAAAATACTGGCGACCTTGCAAACCGAGCGGCCCAACATTGCGGTCATCGACTCCATTCAAACGGTGTACTCCGACCAGCTGACCTCGGCCCCCGGTTCCGTGGCGCAGGTTCGCGAATGTGCCGCACACCTCACCCGAGCCGCCAAAGCCACCGGCACCGCCATTGTTTTGGTGGGGCACGTCACCAAAGAAGGTGCTTTGGCCGGACCCCGTGTTTTGGAGCACATGGTTGACACCGTCTTGTACTTTGAGGGCGACACGCACAGCAGCTTTCGTTTGATCAGGGCCATCAAAAATCGCTTTGGCGCTGTCAACGAAATTGGCGTGTTTGCCATGACCGAAAAAGGCCTGAAGGGTGTTTCCAACCCCAGCGCCATCTTTTTGTCGCAACACGAAGAGCCCGTGGCGGGCAGTTGTGTGATGGTCACGCTGGAGGGCACGCGGCCGCTTTTGGTCGAAATTCAAGCGCTGGTCGACAGCGGCGGGCCCAGCCCCCGCAGGTTGTCTGTGGGCCTAGAAAGAGACCGTTTGGCCATGTTGTTGGCGGTCTTGCACCGCCATGCTGGCGTGGCCTGCATGGACCAAGATGTGTTCGTCAATGCGGTGGGCGGCGTTCGCATCAGTGAGCCTGCAGCTGACTTGGCGGTAATGTTAGCAATCACTTCATCATTGCGAGGCAAGCCCCTGCCCAAAGGTTTCATTGCCTTTGGCGAGGTCGGTTTGGCGGGTGAAGTGCGCCCAGCACCCCGCGGTCAAGAACGCCTGAAAGAGGCTGCCAAGTTGGGCTTTACGGTGGCCGTGGTGCCCAAGGCCAACGCACCCAAAAAGAACGACAAAAACTTTGAAGGCCTCACCATTTATCCGGTTGACCGCATCGAAGACGCCATGAACTGTGTTCGGGGACTTTAAGATCCGGCCATGAACTTTTCAAGAATACTGATTCCCATCGGGGTAATTGTCTTTGTCGCTGGTGCCTGGCATCAGTACAAATGGCCGGGCGTGGCAGTGTCTACAGGCGCTGTCGTCATGTGGATTTTGTTGCATTTCACACGCATGGTCACCGTCTTAAGCCGGGCATCCAACCGGCCTGTGGGGCATGTCGCAAGCGCTGTCATGCTCAATGCCAAACTCAAAAAAGGTGTCAGCCTGATGCACGTCATTGCCATGACCAAGTCTTTGGGTGAGCGATTGTCTGAAGAAAACGTCCAGCCCGAAATCTTCAAATGGAAAGATACAGGCGACTCCTTTGTGATTTGCACATTCAAAGATGGCAAGCTCCAGTCATGGGACATGACCCGACCCGAGCAGGCAGAATCTGAAGAATCCACACCTTCTCCCTAAGACCTGCTTCAAGTCAGTAAAAACAAGCAAATAAGGCTCGTAAAATGAGCACTTTGCGAATCTGGCAACAAAGGACAAAACAATGAGCACCGCAACACCCTCGATGGAAGACCGTGACGGCAAAATTTGGATGGACGGCAAGATGGTCGAATGGCGCGACGCCAAAATTCACGTCTTGACCCACACCCTGCACTACGGCTGCGGCGCCTTTGAAGGCGTTCGCGCCTACAAAACCATCGATGGCACGGCCATTTTCCGTTTGCAAGAACACACCGACCGCCTGTTCAACAGCGCCAAAATCTTGCGCATGAAATTACCCTTCACCAAAGAAGAAGTGTGCGAGGCCCAAAAAGCAGTGGTGCGTGAAAACAATTTGGAAAGTGGTTACATCCGTCCTTTAACTTGGATTGGTTCAGAGAAATTAGGCGTCAGCCCCAAAGGCAACACCATTCACCTGATGGTGGCCGCATGGACTTGGGGCGCTTACTTGGGCGAAGAAGGCTTGAAGCGCGGCATCCGCGTCAAAACTTCCAGCTTCACACGCCACCATGTCAACATCACCATGACCCAAGCCAAAGCGGTGAGCAACTACACCAACTCCATTTTGGCCAACATGGAAGCTGTCGATGAAGGCTACGACGAAGCTTTGTTGCTCGACACCTCCGGCTTCGTGTCCGAAGGCGCTGGTGAAAACATTTTTGTCATCAAAGACGGCGTGATTTACACCCCCGATTTGTCGGCTGGCGCCTTGAACGGCATCACCCGCAACACCGTGTTTCACATTGCCAAAGACTTAGGTCTAGAGATTGTTCAAAAGCGCATCACGCGCGATGAAATTTACATCTGCGACGAAGCCTTCTTCACAGGCACCGCCGCTGAAGTCACACCCATTCGCGAACTTGACCGCATTGAAATTGGCGCCGGCAGCCGCGGCCCCATCACTGAAAAAATCCAGTCCGGTTTCTTTGACATCGTGAACGGCAAGAATCCCAAATACGCTCATTGGTTAACGCGCGTTTAATTGAAGAAAGACCCTGTTCATGAGCCAAGCTGTTGAACTTCTGGCCAAAGATTTAAACCCACAAGGTGGTGTTTTTTGCCCTAGCCCCAAGGCTGACATGAAGGTCTGGAACTCGCACCCCAAGGTTTACTTGGACGTGGCCCGTGAAGGTCATGCCAAGTGTCCCTACTGCGGCACGGTGTACCAACTGAAAGCAGGCGAAACAGTCGGTCACGGCCACTGATTCGCGCCATCCCTTCATGGCGGCGCCCACACTGACCATTGCGGTCCTGACCAAAAACGAAGCGCACCGCATTGAGGCTTGCTTGGCCAGTGCCGCGTTTGCCGATCAGGTCTTGGTGGTCGACAGTGGCAGCACCGACAACACCTTGGCTTTGTGCCGTCAATCGGGTGCTGATGTGTTTGAATACCCCGATTGGCAAGGTTTTGCGGTGCAACGCAATCGCCTCATTGCCCATGCGCGCTGCGATTACATTTTTTTCTTAGATGCAGACGAGCTCATCACGCCTGCGTTTCAGAAAGAGCTTCAAAGCATTGTCCAGTCCAACGCCAAAGCCGTTTGGCAAATTCGCTGGCGCATGGTGGCTTATGGGCACGAGCTCAAATACTACATCTCGCGATCCAAAGTGGAGCGGCTTTTTAGGCGCGACATGCTCCAAGAATATGTGGGTGCCGTGCACGAGCAAGCCATTTTGCACAACGAACAGCCAGGCATGCCCACGCCGCGCAAAGTGATGACCGCCAAGTTGCTGCACCACTCTCGCGAAACGGTGCGGGGCAGTTTGGAAAAGCTCACGCAGTACGTCATGTTGGGCGCTAGCAAACGCGCGCTAGCGGGCAAAAGTGGCGGCGTGCTGCGGGGCATCGCTTCTGGCTTTGCGATGTTTTTGCGGCTGTATATTTTTCGCCTGGGATTTTTGTGTGGCGGCGCAGGTTTTTTGTATTGCCTGTTTGTCGCGCTGGAGGCGTTTTTTCGCTACGCCGCCTTGCATTACGACAAAGATCACCTGAGCAATGATGTGGGCCGCGCTTAACGCATTCAGCGCTTCTCGAGCTCAGCGCATGCGTCTTCAGGAGGTGGCTGAAAATGCCAGGCCAGCGCCACCAAAATCAGCACGGGCATGCCCAACAAAGCGGTGGCATTGAAAAAATCAGCATAGCCGTGGGCATTGACAAAATCACCCGAGAAGCCCGCAATGAATTTGGGCAAGAGCAGCATCATGGAACTGAGCAAGGCATATTGTGTGGCCGAGTATTTGATGTTGGTCAAAGAGGACAAGTAAGCAATGAAGGCTGCTGATGCAATGCCACTGGCCAAGTTGTCTGACGAGACTACAGCAATCAATGCGTGCACATCGTGGCCATGTCCGGCCAACCATGCAAACAGCAGATTGCTCAATGCACTGAGCAAAGCGCCCAGCATCAAAATGCGCATCACGCCCCAACGCAAGGCCATGACACCGCCTACAAATGCGCCCAACAGCGTCATGAGCACACCATACACTTTGGTCACAGTGGCCACCTCGGCTTTGGTGTAACCCATGTCGACATAAAACGGATTGGCCATGATGCCCATGACCACATCGCTGATGCGGTAGACCGCAATCAAACTCAGGATCAACGCAGCCTGCCATTTGTAGCGTTTGACAAAATCGGCAAAGGGCTCAATGAGCGCGCCTTGCAACCATTCCTTC
>CANFJC010000008.1 GCA_947447245.1 Comamonadaceae bacterium | reverse complement strand
GGTTCAAGGCTTGAGTCACCGCAATCACGATGTGCAATTGATCCGTCCGCGTCAAACAAAAACTGAATCCCCCTTGAATGACGCATCCCTCGAAGAGGTTTTGATGCGTGGCATGCCAATTCCTAGGTATCCCGAATTGAAGCTGGGCTTGCCCAGTAAAAAAACACTGGTTAAAACTTGGACATTGAGACGGCCGGATGTGGTGCACATTGCAACTGAAGGCCCTTTGGGTTGGTCTGCACTGCAAGCTGCCAAAGTCTTAAAGCTGCCAGTGACCTCTGATTTCAGAACCAATTTTCAAAGCTATTCAAAACACTATGGTGTGGGATGGTTGCGCAAACCTATCGTTGCCTATTTGCGCAAATTTCACAACGCAACCGCCTGCACCATGGTACCCACCAGAGAGCTGATGCGCACCCTGAGTGAAAATGGATTCGCCAATCTCAAAGTTGTGTCCAGAGGGGTCGACACAAAATTGTTCAACATATCCAAGCGCAGCACAAGCTTGAGAGCTTCATGGGGTGCCACCGAAAACACCACGGTTCTGATTTCTGTTGGAAGAATGGCGCCTGAAAAAAATTTAGACCAAGTCCTAAAGACTTATGAAGCGCTGAAGAACACGGGCAAAGCGTTCAAGTTGGTCATGGTAGGTGATGGCCCCTTGAAAGAGCAATTTCAACAGCGTTATCCAGAAATCATTTTCCCAGGCATGTTGTCACAGTCTAATTTGGCTGCCTACTATGCAAGTTCTGATTTGTTTGTCTTCCCTAGTCAAACTGAAACTTTTGGCAATGTGACTTTGGAGGCGCTGGCCAGTGGCATCCCTGTATTGGCATTTGATTGCGCTGCTGCCCGAGATTGGGTTCAAAGAGGCATCAATGGATGGTTGGTTGCAGAAAACAACCCAGATGGCTTTGCTGCCCAAGCTGTCTCTGTTGTTAACAACAAAGATGTGCTAGATCAAATTACACACAGCACCAGGCAGCAAGTGGTGCACTTAGACTGGGATCAAATTGCCGAGCAAGTTGAATCGGTTTTATGGGATGCCATTCGCATCAGGTAAATCATGCCCATGGTCATGACAGATCCCATGATGACCATCACCCATTGAAGCGGCAACTCCAAAGCCAGCAAACCGCTGTAAATGGCCAGCATGATCATGACGCTGGCATTTTCATTAAAACCTTGAACAGCAATCGATCGACCTGCTGTTAACAAAGTGTAGCCTCGGTTTTGCAGCAGCGCATTCATGGGCACCATCAGCATGCCCCCTGCAAAACCAGTGATCAGCATCAAGGGAATTGCAATCCAAAGTGAAGTTGAAAAGGCCAAAGCAGGCAATGACAAGCCCAGCCATAGCCCAAGCGGAAGGACCTTGTAAGCGTTTTGGAGTGCCACATAGTGCCCTGCCATGCCTGCTCCAAAAATGACCCCAAAAGCGACGACAGCTTGAAGCAAACTGGCTTGCTCTAAGGGCATGTTCAGAGCTTCCTTGGCCCAAAGCAACACCGCAAATTGAACCACCGCACCAATGCCCCAAAAAAGTGTGGTGACGGCGAGTGAAAGCTTGCCCACAGGATCTTGCCAAAGGATGCGATTGCTTTGAATGAAGTTTTTGAAGAGGGCAATCGGCCGCATACTTTCTTGCGCATAGCGAATGTTGAGATTTGGAATGCCGAAGTTCAAAAGCCCAGCGATGCTGTAAATCACAATCAAAGAGAGCAGGGGACCTGCAAATTGGGTTTCCAGACTGAGACCCCACAATTCAATGAAGGAAAGATTCAGGGCCGACATCCATGCAAAGCTCTTAGAGGCGACAAGCAAGCCGCCACAAGCAGTTCCCATAATGACCGCCATCACCACAGTCACTTCAAGCCAGCCATTTGCTTTGACCAGTTGCGCAGCTGGCACAGTTTCAGTCACTAACCCGTATTTAGCGGGTGCATAGGCAGATGCCGCCATGCCTGCGATGGCAAAAGCAAGCATGGGATGAAAGCTGGTGAATATGAATGCCACGCCCACGACTTTGAGGGCATTCATGCAAGCCATGAGTTTGGCTTTAGGAAAGGCGTCAGCCAATGGCCCCATCAGGGGAGCCAAAAACACATAAGACAAAGTGAAGGAAAATTTGAGCAAGGGCGCCCACCACCCTGGGTAACCCTGCTCATTTAAAAAGGCAATGCCCAATATCAGAAGCGCATTGTCTGCCAGACCTGAAGCGAATTGAGCGCTGATCAGGTAGAAGAAGCCTTTGGGCATTGATTATGCCGAGGTCGCTTCTTGTTGGATGTGCGCACCTGCTTTGAAGTTAAGCGCCAATTGATTGCGACGACCAATGCCCTGGTATGCAATGCCCAAATCTTGGAGCATTTTGGGATCGTACAAATTGCGGCCATCTAAAATCAAGGGCTGGTTCATGCACTCTTTGAGCATTTCAAAATCAGGGTGATGGAATGTTTTCCATTCAGTCACAACCAAAAGAGCATCCGCGTTGTCGGCTGCTTCATAGGCTGTTTCAGCCAAGCTGAAACGACTTAAGGCTTCTGCATCTTGAGTGTCATGTGACACAGCCTCTAGTCCCTCTTTGGAAGCCAGAGGGTCAAAAGCGCTTACGGTTGCTCCACGTTTCAACAATTCTTGAATGATGATGCGGCTGGGAGCTTCACGCATGTCGTCGGTATTGGGCTTGAATGACAAGCCCCAAATGGCAAACTTGAGGCCCTGCAGGTCTTGCCCAAAGTGATAAGTCAATCTGGAGACCAATAAAGTTTTTTGCTGATCGTTCACGTTTTCAACAGCGCTGACCACTTTCATCTGGCTACCGCAATCCAATGCCGTTTGAATCAATGCGCGTGTGTCTTTGGGGAAGCAGCTGCCGCCGTAACCAGTGCCAGCGTACAAGAAGTCGTGACCGATTCGCTGGTCAGCACCAATGCCGCGGCGAATGCTGTCAATATCTGCGCCTAGCAAATCGGACAGGTTGGCAATCTCGTTCATGAAAGAGATTCGTGTTGCCAACATCGCATTGGCAGCGTATTTGGTGAGCTCAGCGCTGCGCACATCCATCCAAATGGTGCGAGCATGGTGCCTGTTGAAGCTGGAGTACAACAATTCCATTTTTTGATGCACAGTGTTGTAGTTGGGGCTGGCGTCTAAGCCAATGACAATGCGATCAGGATGCATGAAGTCTTTGATCGCAGCGCCTTCTTTTAGGAATTCAGGGTTTGAAATGACCTCAAAGAGCGACTCTTGAATGCCACGTTTGTTCAATTCGTCTTGCAGACACTTTTGAACTCGGTATGCGGTACCCACGGGCACTGTCGATTTGTTCACAATGACTTTGAATTTTTTCAAATGGCGGCCAATTTGAGTGGCAACAGCCAAGACATGCTGCAAATCAGCTGAGCCATCTTCTTTGGAAGGAGTACCTACGGCAATGAATATAACTTCGCCGTGTTCAACAGCTTGGGCCATGTCAGTGGTAAAGTGAATTCGACCTTCTGCTCTGTTCCTGGCCATCAGTTCTTGGAGCCCAGGTTCATAGATGGGCAGTCCGGCGGCATTCAGCGTAGCAACTTTTGCTGCATCGCTGTCAATGCACATCACTTGGTGGCCAAGTTCTGCCAAACATCCGCCTGTCACCAAACCTACATAGCCTGCACCAACAATGGAAATTTTCATGAGTTTCTCCTAAAGAGAACTTCATTTTGGACAGTCAAGATTTCTTTGTCGTGACGAATTCATGTAATTTTCGTGACCATGAAGTCGGATGACAGCCCGTCTCAAGACATGCAGATTCAGATGGATTTTGAAATTTCACCAAAGATTCACAACAAGGCTCTATAAACACGCCATGAATACATTTCTCAAAACGGCTTTATTGGCCATCAGCGCTGGTTTTTTTGGCTTGACCGTCAGTACCCAAGTTCGCTCTCAGGTCAGATGGGATCCCAATGAAGCAACACCTCTTGAACTCCAAGCATTTTTCAAGATGCCAATCGGCCCTAAGGGTCTGGAAGTTTCAGACAAAGTTCTGAAGGCATCTGGCCAAAAGGTTCGTTTGACGGGCTACATGGTTAAAAATGAATTGCCAATGCCAGGCGTTTTCATGCTTGCACCCCGCCCCGTGCAAATGAGCGAGCATGCCGATGGCGATGCCAACGACTTGCCCGCTTCAGTGTGTTGGGTTTACCTAGCCGATCATCAAAAAAATTGGCTCGTGCCACACGTTCCTGGTCTGTTGACTTTAGAGGGGCAGTTCACATTCAAACGCATTGAAGCGTCAGATGGATCGGTGGCATGGTTCCACTTGTACCTAGCGCCCGATGCTGTCAGCGCAGTCAGCACAGATGCCCGTTTATCTCAAGGTTCGGGCCCATTGCAACACTCACATTCCCACTGAAAGCACACTATGTTTCATTTATCCAACTCTAAGTACGTGTTAAGTACATTGGCCGCCTTGACCTTTCTTGGTGCCGAAGTGATGGCGGCACCCCAAGTGACCCGATTGACCCCGCCAAGTGAGCTGTTCACCAGTGGCAATGCTGCACCAGTGATTGCCCGGTTTTTACCTGATCAGCGTTTTGATTTGCAGGCTACCATCGTTCCAGACGCAGCTGATCAATCAATTACCAAAGCTGTTTTTTACATGAATGGCGTTGAAATCAAAATGCCAGTTTCAATAAAGTCTTGCGCAACAGGTTGTCTGCCTAAGATTGAGAAAAATGCTGCCATCGTGTCACTCCGTGCGCTTTCAAATACAAAACCCGGTGTGCATGTTTTCACGGTTGAGGCGACACAAAGTGATGGACAAAGCATCAAAGCCAGTGGCAATTTTGAAGTTGTCCCTTGGCAAGTAGGTGGTCAAAAAGTTAAAAATATCATCATCATGTTAGGTGATGGCATGGGCGCAGCCCAACGCACAGCCGCTCGCATCGTTGCACAAGGCTATGTGCAAGGCAAAGCCAAATCGCCATTGGCCATGGACACCTTCCCGGTTTCTGGTCAAATTAAAACGGCCTCATTGAATTCGCTGGTCACTGATTCGGCGCCAGGCATGTCTGCTTATGTACTTGGCAATAAAAACAACAACAACGAAGAAGGTGTTTTCCCAGACGACACCATCGATCCTTTTGACAACCCCCGCATTGAGTACTTGAGTGAGTATTTAAGCCGCACACAAGGCAAGGCGCTCGGCTTGGTGACAACGGCCGATGTATTTGATGCAACACCTGCTGCCAACGCCGTGCACACCAGCAACCGCGGCGCGGGAACTGGCATCGTTGACCAATACCTGGATGACAGAAAACTCACGGGTCTTTCGGTCTTGATGGGTGGCGGTCGGAAATGGTTCTTGCCTTCAACGGTACCTGGCTCGGCAAGGTCTAACGGCAATGACTATGCCTTCTCAAGCACAGACAGCCACACGGCTGATATTGTCAAAAGATGGGGCGCATCGCCTGGTCAAATCGACAAGGACCGCGATTTGATCGCAGATTTTCAGTCGGCTGGCTTCAAATACGCATCTGATCTCACAAGCTTGTCAGCGGTGGATGTGAAGACCACGGACAAGTTGTTGGGCCTTTTTTCATATTCAAACATGAATGTGGCTTTAGACAAAATCGATGGCCGCAGGAATATTGCCAAAGGAATCAAAGGCCGAGTTGTGGATGATTTTGGATTTCCAGACCAGCCCATGCTAGAAGAAATGACGCACAAGGCATTGGGCGTGCTGCAAAAAAATAAAAAAGGATTTGTACTGATGGTTGAGGGTGCTTCAATTGACAAACAGGCGCACAACATGGACACAGAGCGCTGGATATTGGACATGATTGAATTTGACCGCGCGATCAAAGTGGCTCAAGATTTTGCAGAAAAAGATGGTCAAACTTTGGTCATTATCACGGCCGACCACGAATGTTCAGGGGTTGCCTTAATTGGTGGGTCCACCGTAACCGATGCACGACTTCAAGAGTTGGTCAAAGAGGGTGGTGTGTCCAATCTTCGCGACAAAGTGGTGGGTGTCTATGAGAAAGCAGGATTCCCCAAATACAAGATTGCCAGCGATGGATATCCATCAACCACAGACATTGATTATCGACTTTTGGTAGGTTATGGTGCCAATTCAGATCGACATGAAGATTGGCGTACCAACCCCCTGCCTATGCAAGACGGCCAGCAACCTTTTGGCAAGGCGATGCCGTTGTCAGCTTACCCTGCTGATCCAGTTGTTCGCGATGCAGAAGGTAAATTCATGATCACGGGCCAGGTACCTGGTAACAGTGGTGTGCACACAGCCACAGACATTCCAATTTCAGCGATGGGCCCGGGTGCTTGGGCCTTCACTGGTGTGTTGGACAACACCGATGTCTTTTTTCACCTTGCACAAGCGGCGGTCAAGGGTGTGGTGAAACCCAACTTCTTGACTTCAAGCAAAAAATAAACAATTTGGAAGAATTGGCTTATTGATGTTGAGGCATTGGAGAATCTACGAATCTTCTCCAATGCAAATTGTACTCAGTGTGCAAGTACCAGATGATCACTATGAGGACTGCAGTCCCATGAACGGCTAGCATCATGCCACCGAACGAAGCGGTACCGTCTGCAATCAAACGCTTTCCAATGGTCAGCATGTTGTAGTAGCCCATAAAGCAAAGCATTGCCATGGCCAATGAATAGCTACGACCCACTCTGGGATTCACGCTTGCCAGCTGCACGGCGAGCAATGCCAAATTGATGGCAGCTATCAACAGGCCGAGTCGCCAAAACAATTCTCCGAGATTGATGCGTTCAGAACTTTGTAAAAGATCGAATGTGCTTAGCATCTGGCTTTGTAAATTCGTCAATATTTGGCGTTTTCCAGCATCAAGCAAAAAATTAAAACTTTCAAATTCAGTCAACCGAACTTCACCTGTTTTGTGATTCAAAATGGTTTGCTGGCCTTGATTTAGGCTTAAAAATTTATCAGCTTTCGAGAACTCCACGTTGCCTGATTTGGCCGTTGTAATGGTCTCAACGTCGCCTTCAATTTTTGAAATGAAAACACTGGTTGCGACATCATTGTCGTTTTTCTTTTTTTCTATGAAAAAAACCATTTGATTGGAAGCTGACTCTTGAAATTGACCAGGCGCAACACGCTCAATGTCACTGCGCTTCTCAAACCTGTCTTTCAAATATTGGGTTTGGGTATTGCTCCATGGCCACGCAAAAACAGCCAGCAAGCCAATGACCAAAACCACTGGCCAGCAAAATTGCCAGAGCGGTTTTAGAAATTTTGACAGACTTAATCCACTCGAAAACCAAATGATCATTTCACTGTCAAGGTACATTCTTGAGAACGTATAAACAATCGAAACAAACATGCTCAAAGTGAGGATGGGACCTGCATTTCCCACGCCATTCAAAGCGATCAAAAGAATGACTTCTGAAGGATCGGCCTGTCCTTTGGAGGCCTGCCCTAAGATGCGAATGAGCATGATGGTCATCACAATGGTGAACAAGATGACCGTTGAACCGCCAAAATTCCTAAGAAGTTCTTTGTGAATGCTTTTTTGAAAAATTGTCATTGAAATTTAAGGCTGGCATGCCTTTTTCTTGATTCAAGCAGGCTGCCAGTTTAGAAGCCATTTCGCCATTTCAGTCAATCCATCTTTCATGCTTGTGTGAGGCCATTCTCCGATGAGCTTGACAAGCTTGAGGTCGCTGGCACATGTGAGGGGCACGTCAGACACTTGCATGGGCGCTAATTCAACCACAGGATCGATACCAAGGCACTCTGACAGTATTTTGACAAACTCTGTCACTTGAATGGGGTTAGAGTGCCCCACATTGACAACGTCAACGCCATGCCGGCTGATGCCCAGTTCAATCAGCCGACTCAAAGCGAAAATAGTATCTTCAATGTAGGTAAAGTCTCTTTTCAACAAGCCATCTCCGAAGAGTTGAATGGGCTGTTTTTTGCGCATTTTTTGAGCAAAGAGTAGCGGTGCCATGTCCAGTCTGCCCCAAGGTCCATACACGGTGAAGAAACGAAGTCCGAGGGAGGGTGTTTTGTACTGCGCAAAGTAGGCCTGCGCCATCAGTTCGTTGGCCATTTTGGTGGCTGCGTAGAAAGATTCGGGGGTGTCGCAACGGTCTGTTTCTTTGAATGGCGCATCGGTTCTAGCCCCATATACGCTGGAAGAGCTGGCGTACAAAAATTCTTGAACTTCATATTTTTTGCATGTGTCTAGTACATTCGCAAAGCCGTTTAAGTTGGATTTCACAAAGTCCATGGGTGATTTGACAGAATGCCTGACCCCTGCTTGGGCCGCCAAATGCACCACCACATCGGGTTGAAACGATTCGAACAACGCCATAACCGCGCCATGGTCTGAAAGATCAATGGGTTGATATTGAATTTGATTTTTTTGAAGAAAGTGCGCGATTCGGTCGTAGCGCAGTCTTTGAAGAATCAGGTGATTTGAATCGCCGACATCAAAAAATTGATTTCTGAAGTTGTAGATGTCACACCCTAGCACCTCATAACCCAGTGCATTCAGGTGCTCGGACAGCCGAGAGCCAATGAATCCTGCGGTACCCGTGATCAGAACTTTGCGTTTCATGACCCAAATTTAGAAAATATTCATGACACTGTCATGAAACTTGGTTGAAATAAAAATGTCGCAAACCCATTGTTTGCCTGGCTCTTTTATGAATAACCAATCTGTTCTGCAACTTTCTTCTTACAAGGTAGCGGTTTTTTCAAGCATTGCGTTGCTTGCCTGTGTCAGTCTGAGTTTTGTGCTGATGTCATTTGGTTGGAACCAAGCTTGGATGTTGAACATTCATGCCGAACCGATATTGCCTGCTTGGTTTTGGGCCTTGATCAATCTGGGTGGAGACGCTTGGGTTATTTTGTTGATTCTTTTGTTAATCGAGCGTTTTCCAGGCGAGATTACCTCTTGGGTGCTGAAAACTTGGCTCATTGGTGCCCTGATCGCACAACTGATCAAAAGTTTGTTCCCCATGCCAAGACCCGCAAGCGTATTGGGTGTTGATAACTTAAGCATCATTGACCATCCTCCCTTGTTGAGCGGTTCAATGCCATCCGGTCACGCACTTGCTGCAATCTCATGTGCATTGATTGTTTGCACAGTTTTGAAATTAAGAGGCACCAAGAATTGGCAATTGGTGCTCATTGTTTTGACAGCAGGTATCGCTGCTTGGGCACGAGTTGCCGTTGGTGCGCACTGGCCTTCAGATGTGATTGCAGGGGCAGGGTTGGCCTTTTCTGTGGTGGCAGTCTCACTTTTATGGGAGCGGCAGCATTCTTGGAATGCATGGTTTCAGAGAACCAGTGGCGGGGTGTTTCTCATTGTTTTGCATATCCTGATTTCTTTGCATTTGGCAACACCGCAATCAGATTTCTTTTTTGTGCAATTTATCCAATTCAATTTGGCTTGTATTTCACTGATGCGCGCAATGATGTTGGTCAAACAATATTTTTTAATCCGATTGCAATGAATGGGATGCTAAAAAAATGAAGTACGTCATTTCTGAAAAGAATTTTGAACCCCATGTTCGAATTCGTAAATGGTTCTACCGTCTTGTATTTTGGATGCTCGCACTTTTGCTGCTCATGGCATTGATTCGACACTCTGATTGGAGTTTGACGTTTTCACGGTTAATGGATGTTCCCAAAACGGTGCTGGTGATTTGCACTTTGGGTTGGTTAAGTAGTTTCTTGTTCAGAGCGTTTCGTTTCAAGGGAGAGTGGCATGCACATGGAAAGATCAGTTTGTGGGACTCTTTGAGTTTGACTTTCCTTCACAATGCTGCCGTCATTTTGGTGCCATTTCGAGTTGGTGAATTGGGCTATCCAGTGCTGGTACAAAAATTATTGAATGTGTCTTTGCAACAATGCATTCGAAGCCTGCTTTGGTTGAGATTACAAGACGGCATCGTTTTGCTTTCGCTGGCATTTTTATTGTTGCCTTTTCTCAGCATTGAATTGCGAATTGCAGGTTTGTCAGTTGTCGTGATACTGTGTTTGGCGACTCAAAAATGGTGGCTGCGTCTCTTGCGATCGCGCCATTTTCTAATTCGACAAGTGAGAGCATTTCTGCATCAGCGATCCAGTCCGTGGGGCTGGTTTTGGTCTGCTGCCAACTGGATTGTCAAGCTGCTCGTTGTTTCACTGATGCTTTCAAATTTGACCGGTTTGGACACCCTGCAAACCCTGCGCGGCGCTTTAGCCGGTGAACTTTCTGCGCTGTTGCCTTTGACCGGACCTGCTGGATTGGGCACTTACGAAGCAGGCGTTTGGACTGGCTTGGGCCTGACTTGGCAAGAAATGAATGGCTTGATGGGAAGCGTTTTGCTGACGCATTTGTTCTTTCTTTGTATTTCTCTTTTAGGCGCTGTGGTGGCCGTTTCCTTCAACGCCTTGGCCCTTGAAAATTTCAAACCCAAGCAGGGTGGTGTCCATGTCTGATATTGCGCGCCTTAACTTGCCAGTCGAGGGAACACAGTTCTCTCACCAACTTTCTGTTGTCGTTCCAATGTACAACGAAGAAGAACTGGCCAGTGATTTGATTCAAGCCGTACAGGCTGCCTTGGTCAACTATCCATTTCAATGGGAATTGATCGTGGTTGATGACGGTAGCAGCGATGCCACTTGGGCGCAATTGAATTTAGCGGCAAAAGATGTTGGGCCGCATGTTCGGCTCATCCGCTTGCTTCGCAATTTCAAGCAGACGGCCGCAATGCAAGCTGGCATTGATGCGGCCAGAGGTGATGTGATTGTGACCATGGACGGCGATTTGCAAAATGATCCCAAAGATATTCCAAAATTGGTTCAGCATTTGCTTTCCAATGACCTGGACATGGTCGCTGGGTGGCGGCAGAACAGACAAGATGGGCTATGGCTTCGCAAGATACCTTCAAAATTAGCCAATCGATTGATTCGCAATGTCAGTGGTCTCAATTTCCAAGATCTTGGTTGCAGCTTGAAGGCCTTTAGAGCTTCTGTGCTTCGCAAAGTACGCCTGTATGGTGAGATGCACCGATTTATTCCGGCTTGGTTGGCGACTGTGACATCGCCAATGCGAATGGCAGAAATACCTGTTTCGCATTTTCCGCGAACCAAAGGTCAATCTAAATATGGTCTCTCGCGAACATTTCGCGTCTTGCTTGACCTTTTGTCCATTCACTATTTTTTGCGATTTGGTTCTAGGCCAGGCCATTTCTTTGGCGGACTTGGCAGCATCGTCACAGGCTTAGGTCTTTTGATTCTCACTTACCTTGGCATTTTGAAATTCATGGGTGAATCGATTGGGAATCGACCATTGATGTTCCTAGGATTTTTTGCTGTTGTGAGTGGGTTGCAACTTCTGACAACTGGCGTCATTGCAGAAATACTGATGCGCACGTATTACGATGCCGGAAAATTCAACTCGTATCACACCTTGAACGACTTTGGTGCGAATCCGAATGAGGCTTGGCATGCTGTCAAGTGAAAAGTCAAATGCATTGACAATTCAATGGGTTTTGGGTGCCCTTGCTTTGCTGGGCTTATTTTTGCTAGGGCTAGACGAGGCGCTTTTATTTGATGTCGATGAAGGCGCATTCACAGAAGCTACGCGTGAAATGTTGTTGTCTGGCGATTGGGGGCACACCACTCTGAATGGCCTAGATCGCTTTGACAAACCTATTGGTGTTTATTGGTTGCAAGCGATCAGTGCATCTGTTTTTGGTTTAAATGAGTTTGCCTTCAGACTTCCCTCGGCTTTGTCTGGGTGGTTAGCAAGTCTGGCACTGGCCCGTTTTGCATACCTGCAATGGGGTTCTCGCGCTGGTTTGATGGCTGCCGTCATTTCAGCAACCAGTTTGGGTCCTTGGGCTATGGCTAGAACTGCTACTGCGGATGCCTTGCTCGGTCTTTTTTTCGTTTTGATTTTCATTGACCTCTGGCGTGTCGTCAGTTCAAACAGTTTGGCTTCAGGTAGAAGGTTGGCGCTCTGGGTTGCTTTGGGACTTTTGGTGAAAGGTCCAGTGGCCATTGTTTTGCCTTTAGGCACATTGGCCATTTATGGCTTGCTAGTGCCAAATACACGGGCGCATTTGAAGGCGCTGTTCCTGGATCTGGGTGCTTGGTTGATTTTCCTTGCAGTGTCTTGCCCATGGTACCTCTATGCCTATGCAAGGCATGGCCAAAATTTCATCAATGGTTTTATCTTGAAGCACAACGTCGAGCGTTTCATGGGCAGCATGGAAGGGCACTCGGGCCACTTTGCTTATTTTTTGATCGCTTTGCCATTGCTGTGGTTACCTTGGTCACCGTTGTGCCTCAGTGCCATTGCCAATGTACGAGCTCAATGGCAACAACCGCTTTTGAAATTCGCATGGATTTGGTTTGCTTTCGTGTTTTGTTTCTTCAGCTTGGCCAATACCAAATTGCCGCATTATTTGTTGTACGCCGGCCCTGCTGTTTGCCTGTTGCTGACAACTGCAGCCTTGTCAGCAAGCCCTCGCATGTGGGGTTTGACTTGGCTTGTGGCAATGTCTGGCCTGGCCGCAATGCTCTTGCTTCCAGCTTATTTGCAGCAACATCCTGAGCGGGTGACAGACATCTTTTACAAGACCTTGTTAGAAGGTTCACCCCATAGCCAGATGAAGGTATGGCTGTTTGCACTTCCCTTGCTGCTTTATATCGCGCCTGCCTTGAACTATGTGTTGCGTGTTGTGAAACCTGCTAACACTTACATGACCCAAGGGTTTGGGTTTATTTCCTTTTCTATTTTTCAGGCCAGCGTCTTAGCGCTCGTCGTTTTGCCTTGGTGGGCGCAAACACTTCAGGCGCCAGTGCAAGGGCTGGCTTTGAAGTTTCGCGATAACCCCAGCACCATTGTCCAATGGGGAGTTCACCTTCCTTCTTTCGCCACTTACAGGCAGCAGGAGGCTCCTAGACGCGAGCCATTGCCCGGCGAGATGGCTTTGGTCAAGAACACCAGGCCCTATTGGCCCATTGAGTGGCAGACGCTTGAGGTCAATGGGCCGCTTGCCGTTGTGAAAGCGCCAGATCTATTGAGGAGCAAGCCATGATTCATCCGATGCAACAAGTGCTCACAAAAACTTTGAAAAAGAATTTCCATTGCATGCCCGGTTGTCTGGCTTTGTTCTTGTTTGCGGCAGTGGTCTTCAGTGTTTTTCCGCAACTTGATCTTTGGGTGTCGCAATTGTTTTACTTAGATCACGGTCAATTCCCTGCTAACGACATGTGGTTGGTTCAATTTATTTACCACGGCATACCATGGGCAGGGCGCGTGCTGTTTGCTGGCGCGATTGCTCTTTTGATTTTGGCTGTCTTGATGCCATCCAAAGTATCAAGAAGAAATTGGCGCCGTGCTTGTGCAGTTGTTACGGTGGTTGTTCTTGGCATTGGACTTTTGGTGCATACAGTTTTGAAGGATGGCATGGGGCGCCCTCGTCCTCGAGATGTGCAGGTTTTTGCTGGTCCTGCTGCATTTGTCCCTGTCTTCGTTCCAAGTCAATATTGCCAAACAAACTGCTCATTTGTCAGTGGACATGCCGCAGTTGGATTTGCACTCATGTCCCTCGGTATGTTTGGCATACGCAAGAAACGTCAATTTTGGCTATTCACTGGCTTGATCGCAGGAGGCTTGATTGGCCTGACGCGAATTGCGCAGGGAGGCCATTTCTTAAGCGACATTGTCTTTTCTTTGATTGCCATTTGGACTTCTCACCTGTTGATCAGAGCTGTCTGGCTGCGATTTAGAGGGTGGCAGATCCATAGAAGGGCAATTCTGATTTCACTTATGCAGCAAAGTTTGTAACAATTGGGTCTATTCGCGCACCAAATAAGAGTTGTTCATCAAATTGTCATCAAATTGAAATTTATTGACTCAATAATCAAAATCTAAAGCCTTCTGAATTTCGTGAGGCAAATTCCTAATTTAAGAATGGGTGAGACCAATTGAGCAAGCCTAATGGATTGAATTCAGATGACTCGAACTCTGGCATCAAATTGCTGGATCGAGATGGCAGCATCCTAGCTTTCAATGAGCGCGTATTGGATTGGGCGAAACGACCAGAAGTTCCGCTCCTAGAGCGCCTTCGCTATCTTTGTATTGTTTCGTCTAATTTGGATGAATTTTTCGAAGTGCGTGCTGACTTGCACATGTCTGCATTTCGAAATGGCGACACAAAGGGCATTTACAACATCAAAACATTTGAGACCGTTTACCACACGGCCAGAGATTTGGTTGCCGAACAATACAGTTTGTACAACGCAGTTTTGCTACCCAGTTTGCACAAAGTAGGCATCAAATTACTTTCTCACGGAGAGAGAAATTTGGCTCAAAAGAAATGGGTGCAAGATTACTTTAGACGTGAAGTTAAACCTTTGTTGGTGCCTGTTGGGCTCGACCCTGCTCACCCATTTCCTCAGGTCGCCAACAAATCCTTGAACTTCATTGTTCAATTGTCGGGCAAGGATGCCTTTGGCAAGTCGAATGACATTGCCATCGTCAAAGTTCCTAGAGTTTTGCCGAGGGTCATTCCGCTGCCTGCCAAAGTAGCCGGTCATGGCAAAGCTTTTGTTCTCTTGTCCAGTGTCATTCGTGCGCACTTGAATGACTTATTTCCAGGTCGAGAAGTTGGTCAGTTTTCACAGTTTCGGGTTACTCGGAACTCAGACTTGTCAGTGGATGAGGAAGAAGTTGAGAATTTGCGAACAGCGTTGCGCAAGGGCTTGCAACACCGTCAGTATGGGCAGGCATTGCGCTTAGAAGTTTCGGACAGTTGCTCTGAACATTTGTCTGACTTCTTGCTCAAACAATTCAGTTTGCCAAAATCTGCTTTGTTCCGCGCTGCAGGCCCTGTGAATTTGGTTCGTCTCAGTCAGCTCATTGACTTGGTCGACGACCCTGCATTCCTTTTTCCTGCCTATCAATCTAGCTTCCCAAAGCAGTTGAAGCAAGGCGAATCCATTTTTGCACGCATGCAAAAAGGGGACGTGTTGATTCATCAGCCCTTTGAAAGTTTTGATGGCGTCTTGGCTTTTCTCAAAGAAGCTGTAGAAGACCCCCAAGTGCTGGCTATCAAACAAACCATTTATCGGACTGGCAGTGACCCTGCCATGATGAATTTACTTCGTGAAGCTGTGCGACGCGGAAAAGAAGTCACCGCTGTGGTTGAACTTAAAGCCCGCTTCGATGAAGAAGCCAATATCAACTGGGCAGAGCAATTGGAGTCTGTAGGTGCGCAAGTTGTGTATGGCGTTGTCGGCTTAAAAACGCATGCCAAAATGTTGTTGGTCACAAGGCGTGAGGGGCGTGTGCTTAAGCGATACGGTCACTTGTCGACAGGCAACTACAACCCTAGAACTGCAAAGCTCTATACAGATTTGAGCTACCTGACCTGCGATGCGCGCATGACCGCTGACATGGACACCTTGTTTGTGCATTTAGCAAGTCCAAGCCGATTGGGCAGAATGAACAAATTGTGGGCTGCCCCTTTTCTTTTGCAAAATAACATGGTCCAAAAAATTGAATCTGTTGGCGCTGCTGCTGCCAAAGGTTTACCGGCCAGAATTGTTGCCAAAATGAATTCTTTAACGGATCCGGTACTGATCCATGCCCTCATTTCGGCAGGTCAAAAGGGTGCTCAAATCGATTTGATCGTCAGGGGCGCATGCATGTTGCCTGCTGGCATTCCAGGCAAAACCGACAACATTCGCGTTCGGTCCATCATTGGGCGATTTTTAGAACACTCTCGTGTCTTTTTCTTTGAGGCCGATACGGTGCAAGACATTTATCTGTCAAGTGCCGACTGGATGTCCCGCAATATGACCCGGCGTGTTGAGTTGGCTTGGCCTGTTTTAGAGCTTTCTCTGCGTCAAAGGCTCATTGATGAATGTCTGTTGGCCTACTTGCACGACACGCGAAATGCTTGGACCTTGGATGCCGATGGCAAATACCGTCGTGTGGAAAAGCAGGGACGAAAACCTCAAAGTGCGCAGGCACTTTTGATGCAGAAGTATTCGCCGGCGCAATCAAAGTCTCGTTAAGTGGAACTGATTCGTCGAAACTTGAAAAGAGTCAAAGATGGATTTAATTTTCTGGCGACATGCTGAAGCGTTTGATGCCTTGGAAGGCCAAGACGATCTGTCACGCACCCTCACGCCTAAGGGGGAAAAGCAAGCAACCAGGATGAGCCAGTGGTTAGACCGACAGTTGCCTGATGGTATTCGTGTCATGTCTAGCCCTGCTGTTCGGTGTGAGCAAACCGTTAAAGCGCTTGGCAGAAAAGTGAAATACAAATCTGAGCTCTTGCCCAATGCCAGTTTGGATGATTTGTTGATAACGGCTGGTTGGCCAGACTCCAAAATGTCAGTGCTGATTGTGGGTCATCAGCCCGTTTTGGGGCAGGCTGTGGCTTATCTGTTGGGCATTCCAGGTGGAGATTGCTCGGTGCGAAAGGGCGCCGTTTGGTGGCTCAGAAGCCGAGTGCGAGACGGTGACACACAAACGATTGTGGTGAGCGTACAAACACCCGAGCTGCTCTGATTAAGACTTGGCGGGTCGTCCGGTTTTCAAGGCTGGCACATTGGTCAGGGCCGCCAAAAATGCTTTGTCGTTCAGGCCGCTTAACAGCTTGAGGCCAGCACGCAAAATTTCACTCTTCTTGGCGCTGTGTTTTAAACCAAGGGCTTTGTGTTTCAAGCTGGCAATGGCTTGGTATTCGTCTTTGGGAAATGTGAAACTGTCTCTTACCAGCTTGGGCTTTTTGAGCTTTGCCTCGACAACTGTCTGAACTGTTGGCGCAACTTTGGCTTTGACCCTGGGCTGAGCAGAGGCCTTCTTTGTAGGCTCAGCCGCAGTTTGATTGGCAGGCTTCTTGTTCACAAGGGTCTTGGCCTTCACGGGTGCTTTGACGGATGTCTTGCGAGGCGCTCTTTTAGCGGCTTTGCGCACAGTCTTTTTGGCGGTAGGTTGAGAAGTCTGAGCTGACGCGGTGCTTGATTTTTCAGCGACTTTGGCAGAAGCAGGGTTGGCGATTGGCGGGATTGTGTTCTCAGTGGACATGTGAAAAATAGAAAAAGTTTAACGTGTAAATAGTTTATATCGTTTTTCCATTGACTTCAAGCATTTCCAATTGCCAAATGGTTTTTTGCCATGCAATGCATTCTTCTCGAAGCAAATGGGCCGATTGGGGCCACTGCTGAATCCAAGATTTTTTGCATTGAATGACAAACCCAGTTTTGTTGTCGTCTGCTATTTTGAGGCTGATGCCCTTGAGGTCGGGGTCTCTTCTGGCGTGGCAAAGAATGGCAGCAATTCGCAGACTCATCAACTGGATCATGAATTCTGGATTTTTTAATTCGATTTCTAATTTTTTGAGCTTGCCACGATGACCCAAAATGAGTTGGCTTAAACGATGCAATTCCGACATGGAAAAGCCTGGCAAATCTGCGTTGTCAAGGATGTAAGCGCCGTGTTTGTGAAAATCGCTGTGTGAAATGCGTGTGCCAATTTCAAGCAAGTGTGCCGCCCAACCTAGTTTCTTTTCAAGTCGCAAAGCGCGAGTTGCGTCACAGGTCGATTTGTCTAAGACACCCTTGAACAACGAGACAGCTGTTTTTTGGACGCGTTCTGCTTGCTCAACATCCACTGCAAATCGATTGCCCAACGCGGCCACCATGGTGCTTCGCAAGTCGGTGCTGTCTTCTCTTTGTAAGAGGTCGTACAAAACGCCATGCCTGAGCGCGCCTTGAGCGGCATGCATGGTGTCAATTTGCATGAGATCGAAGAGGGCGCAAAGAACTGCTAGACCGCCTCCAATGACTGGTTTTCGGTCTTCTTTCACACCCTCCAATCTAAGCGAGTCCACATTTCCAGACTTGATTATTTTTTCTTTAAGCCAGTTCAAGCCTTCGCGAGAGATCGTTTCTTCTGGCCATCCGGCAGCTTGCAACACATCTGCTACAGCACCAATGGTTCCAGAGGAGCCATAGGCAACATCCCATGAGTTTTTAGGATAAAGCGACAAAGCCTCATCTAACACTGCCTTTGCTGCAACTTCGGCCCAATCAAATGCAGAAGCCGTAAATTCTCCGTCTGCAAAGTATTTCATAGACCATTTCACGCTACCAACGCGATAGGACTCCATGGTTTGAGGCTTGAAGCCTCTGCCTAAAATGATCTCCGTAGACCTGCCTCCTATGTCAACGACCAAGCGTTTCTCTTCTGATTGAGGCAGTAAATTAACAACCCCAGAGTAAATTAAGCGGGCCTCTTCTCGGCCTGAAATGACCTCGATGGGAAAGCCTAATAGCTTCTCTGCATGCCTTAGAAATTCGTCTCTGTTTTTGGCTTCTCGAAGGGTTTGGGTTGCAACCGCGCGCACAAAATTGGGTTCAAAGCCAGACAGTCGCTCAGAAAATCGAGCCAAACAATCCCACCCGCCTTGCATGGCATCTTGGGACAGCATTCGCTCAGAGTCGAGGCCGCTGCCCTGTCGCACGGTCTCTTTGAGGTATTCAACTCGCCGAATGTGCCCATGCTCTAACACACCAATTTCTAAGCGAAAGCTGTTGGAACCCAAATCAATCGCTGCTAATAATTGTCCGTTTTGCATCTCAATACTTCAATCTTGCTCAAATATTCAACCAAACTTTCCGATTTTGTGTCTAAATTTTGTCATTTTGATGACATATTGCTATTTATTTCTACGTCCCTAAATTGGTGCGACCTGCATTGGCTATAGGAAAAATTTCAAGTGCTGTCTAGAAAATGACATGAATTTGTCACAATTGGAGGATAGATTGGCAAGGTGTTGCAAAAGTGAGCCACTCAAAAAAGGCGTTTCTGTTGCGTGCACAAACACCGAATATCAACTCTGAATCAAGGATTCAAACATGTTAAAGATCAAATCATGGGTCGCTGCACTGGGCTTAAGCGCCCTTGCTGCAACTTCAATGGCCTCTGAGCTAACTGGCGCTGGCGCTACATTCCCTTTCCCGATCTATGCAAAGTGGGCGGAGGCCTACAAAGCTAAGACAGGTATTAGCATGAATTATCAGTCCATCGGTTCATCCGGTGGCATCAAGCAAATCAAGGCAAAGACCGTAGATTTTGGTGCTACAGATGCACCGCTGTCTGCAGAAGAATTAGACAAAGATGGACTGGTTCAATTCCCAGCCATCATCGGTGGCGTCGTTCCTGTGATGAACGTTGATGGTATCAAGCCTGGCCAAATCAAGTTGTCTGGAGAACTGTTGGCCGACGTTTTTGCTGGCGTGATTCCCAAGTGGAACGACAAGCGCATTACAGACATGAATCCTGGCGTTGCATTGCCTGATGCTGCCATTACAGTTGTACACCGTGCCGATGGCTCCGGCACAACTGCTGTGTTCACAGACTATTTGGCCAAAGTAAATGCCAACTGGAAATCCACTGTGGGTGCTGGTGCTGCTGTGAAATGGCCAGCTGCTTCATCTGTGGGTGGCAAGGGCAATGAAGGTGTTGCTGCCAACGTGAGTCGCATCAAAAATTCAATTGGTTATGTTGAGTACGCTTACGCCAAGAAAAACAACATGCCACACATTAACCTGCGCAACTTGGCAGGCCAGTTTGTTGCACCAGATGATGAGACATTTGCGGCCGCTTCTGCTGGTACAGATTGGGCAAAAATTCCTGGCATGAGCATTTATTTGACAAATGCACCAGGTGCCAAATCATGGCCTATCACTGGCGCTTCATTCATTTTGATGTACAAGCAGCCAAGCAACAAAGCCAACTCTGCTGAAGTGCTGAAGTTCTTTGATTACGCTTTCAAAGAAGGCAAGAAAATGGCGACCGACTTGGAGTATGTGCCAATGCCAGATGCCACCACTGACTTCATCCGCAAAAGCGTTTGGAACAACGTGAGCACTAAGTAATTTAAAAAATTAACACCCACTGAATGCTCGGTGGGTGTTTGACTGGCGTTAAGCAAAAGAGATTCGTATGAACAATGTCGAGAGTTTGATGACATCGCACAGGCAGAGCGTTCTGCGTTGGCAGCGATGGCAAGATTTTTTCTTTGAAAAAATAACCATGACATTTGCGCTGTCCACTTTGGTGGCGCTGACTGGCATCATTGTTTCCTTATTTATCAGTTCATGGCCCGTTTTAACCACCTTTGGTTTTGAATTTTTCTATACGGTTGAGTGGGACATTATCAATTCCAAATTTGGCGGCTTGATTGCCATATTTGGTACGGTGGCCACTGCCACCATTGCTATTTTGATTGCATTGCCATTAAGTTTTGGCATTGCAGTGTTTTTAACTGAAACATGCCCTATGTCATTGCGCCGCCCTCTGGGTACGGCCATTGAGTTGTTGGCAGCTGTTCCGTCCATCATTTACGGCATGTTTGGATTGTTTATTTTTGCACCATTGTTTGCTGAATATGTGCAGCCCGCATTGGCTGGCACACTGGGTCAAATTCCAGGTCTTGGCATCTTGTTCACTGGCGCTTTCAACGGGATTGGAATTTTAGCTGCCGGCCTGATTTTGGCCATGATGATTTTGCCTTTCATTGCCTCTGTCATGCGTGATGTGTTTGAAATTGTGCCACCCATCTTGAAAGAATCAGCCTATGGTATTGGTTGTACAACTTGGGAAGTTGTGACGAAGATTGTCTTGCCCTATACAAAAACAGGTGTTGTGGGCGGGGTCATGCTCGGTCTAGGTCGTGCTTTGGGTGAGACCATGGCTGTGACTTTTGTGATTGGCAATGCACACAAGTTGTCACCCTCCTTGTTTTCGCCTGGTAACTCTATCGCTTCAACCTTGGCCAATGAATTTGGTGAGGCAGAACCTGGCTTGCACTACGCATCGCTTTTCTCTCTTGGCTTGGCTTTGTTTTTGATCACATTGGTCGTTCTATCTTTGGCCAAGTGGATGTTGATTCGCGCAGAAGCTAAGAAGGGTATGAAATCATGAGCGCTTCTCATAATATGGACCCTTCAATCTACGCAAGACGCAAGCGCGCTAACTTCATTGGCTTGGTATTGTCGATGTCTGCCATGATCATCGGCTTGGTTTTCTTGCTTTGGATATTGAGCATTTTGATGTTCAAAGGTTTCTCAGCATTAAGTTTTTCCTTGCTGACTCACAGCACGCCTGCCCCAGGGTCCGAAGGTGGTGGACTTGCGAATGCCATTGTGGGCAGCCTGATGATTGTCATCTCTTGCTCATTTTTAAGCACGCCCATTGGCGTATTGGCTGGCGTGTATCTGTCTGAATATGGTGATCGCAGCAAAATGGCAGAGGTCACTCGCTTTGTGAATGACATCATGTTGTCTGCGCCTTCGATTGTGATCGGCCTATTCGTTTATGCCTTGGTCGTCGTACCTAGCAAGCATTTCTCTGGATGGGCAGGTACCATTGCCTTGTCACTGATTGCTATTCCAGTTGTGGTGCGTACCACTGAGAACATGCTCAAGCTGGTGCCTGTAACTTTGCGCGAGGCTGCATTTGCCTTAGGCGCACCCAAGTGGAAAGTATCTACGGCAGTTGTTTTAAAGGCTGCTAAAAGTGGCGTTATGACTGGCTTACTTTTGGCTTTGGCCCGTGTCTCTGGTGAAACTGCCCCCTTGTTGTTTACAGCTTTGAACAATCAGTTTTTCTCATCTGACATGAACAAGCCTATGGCCAATTTGCCTGTTGTCATTTTCCAATTTGCCATGAGCCCCTACGAAAACTGGGTGAGTTTGGCATGGGGTGGCGCCTTGCTTATTACCCTCACTGTATTGGCACTCAACATCATTGCACGTGTTGTGTTCCGTGAAAAAGTCTCAGTTTAATCTTTCAAAAGATCTACCAACATGAATACATTACCGGCAACCAAAGAGATCATTTTGGAAGTTCGCAATCTGAACTTTTTCTATGGTGCTTTTCAAGGCTTGAAAAACATCAACTTGGACATCCAAAAGAATACCGTCACAGCTTTCATTGGCCCTTCTGGCTGCGGTAAGTCAACGCTGCTTAGAACGCTCAATCGCATGTACGATCTTTACCCTGGTCAGCGTGCTGAAGGCGAAATTAATTTTGATGGTGAGAACATTCTCAACCCCAAACAAGATTTGAACTTGCTTCGATCACGTGTGGGCATGGTCTTCCAAAAGCCGACGCCGTTTCCCATGTCGATCTATGACAACATTGCATTTGGTGTTCAGTTGTACGAAAAACTGTCTCGCAGCGACATGGACGACCGGGTGGAGTGGGCCTTGCAAAAAGCAGCGATCTGGGGCGAAGTGAAAGACAAGCTGGGTCAAAGCGGTTTGTCCTTGTCGGGTGGTCAGCAGCAGCGCTTGTGCATTGCGCGGGGCATTGCAGTCAAGCCGGCTATTTTGTTGTTGGACGAACCCACTTCTGCGCTTGACCCTATTTCTACGGGCAAAGTGGAAGAACTGGTGCATACATTGAAGAGTGAATACACTGTGGTCATTGTGACTCACAACATGCAACAGGCTGCGCGTGTATCCGATTACACGGCATACATGTACTTAGGTGAGCTTTTGGAGTTTGGCGAAACAGACCAAATTTTCATGAAGCCAGCGCGTCAAGAAACTGAAGACTACATTACTGGCCGTTTCGGCTAATTAGGAGAAAGAAATCATGGACAAGCATATTTCAAGTCAATTTGATGCCGAATTAGGTGGCGTTTCTTCTCGTGTACTGGAGTTGGGTGGTTTGGTTGAGTCGCAAATCCGCCATGCGGTTTATTCTTTGTCGCAGTTCAATACGGAAGTGGCCGATCAAGTGATTGCCACTGAAGCACAAGTCAATTCTATGGAAGTGGAAATTGACCGTGATCTGTCTTCTATCATTGCGCGCCGCCAACCTACTGCGCGCGACCTGCGCCTCTTGATTGCAATTTCCAAGATCACGGCCAATTTGGAGCGTGCTGGCGATGAGTCAGAAAAAATTGCTCGAATGGTGAAATCCATCATCAGCAGCGGCAATTCCCGTGCATTGCCCTCCTCAGAGTTGCGCATTGCAGCAGATTTAGCATCAGGCCTTTTGCGCAAAGCGCTTGACGCGTTTGCACGGCTCGATGTCACAGAGGCTGTCTCAATTTTGAAAGAAGACGATTTGATCGACGCAGAGTTTGACGGCTTTGTACGCAAATTGGTCACTTACATGATGGAAGACCCGCGCACCATTTCAGCCAGCTTAGATCTCTTGTTTGTAGCCAAAGCCATCGAGCGCATTGGCGACCATTCCAAGAACATTGCTGAATTCATCATTTATGTGGTCAAAGGTGCTGACGTGCGTCACATTGCTTTGGCCGATGTGGAGTCTGCTGTCCAATGAGAAGCCTGCCGCGTATCCTGATTGTTGAAGACGAACCTGCTATTGCAGAGTTAATCGCCGTCAATTTACGGCATAACGGGTTCCAACCGATTTGGGCAATGGATGGAGAGACTGCTCAAAAGGAATTGGACGACGTCCTACCTGACGTTATCTTGCTTGATTGGATGCTACCCAAGGAGAGTGGTCTCTCACTTGCTAAAAAGTGGCGTACTGACAAGCGGTCTCAAGCTATTCCTATTTTGATGCTGACTGCCAGGGGTGATGAAGTGGACCGGGTTGCTGGCCTTGATGCTGGTGCAGACGATTACATCGTGAAACCGTTTTCCACCAAAGAATTGCTGGCTCGAATTCGTGCTGTGCTTAGAAGACGCTCGCCTGAGCAGTCTGCGGGTCGAATTCAAATGGGGCAATTGCTTTTGGATGCAGATACACACCGTGTCAGTTTTCAAGAACAGCCCCTGAAACTTGGACCTACAGAATTCAAGTTGCTTCAATACTTCATGACACACAAAGAGCGCGTTCACAGCCGCGGGCAACTGCTGGATCGCGTTTGGGGCGATCACGTTTTCATTGAAGAGCGTACTGTTGACGTTCATGTGAAAAGACTGCGAGAAGCTCTGGGGGGTGCTGGTAACATGGTGGAAACTGTTCGTGGGGCTGGCTATCGCTTCACGGACATGACTCAAGCCACTCAAACAAAGCAACCGGCTGATCTGGCTGGTTCATAAAACCAATCCCCTTTTATGTTCTCTCGCACTATCGGCCTGTTCTTTTGGATGGCTGTCGCCGCTGTTGCTGGGTATTGGCTGAATCCAAGCTCTGGGCATATATGGGGTGCTTTTTTCGTCTGTTTTTTCACAGTCATCAAAGACCTCTGGAAAGGTCAAAAAATCACACAATGGTTGCGACACAACAATGTGAAAGAACCACCCCAAATGGGTGGTATTTGGGGTGATTTGATTGACCGCATGCGTCGCATTTTGAATGAGCAACGCAAGCAGACTCAAAACGAAGAACAAAAGCTTCAAGATTTTTTACTGGCCATTCAAGCATCGCCCAATGGTGTTGTGCTGCTTGACCCTGAAGGCCGAATTGAATGGTGCAATCAAACTGCAGCCCTGCATCTTGGCATGGATGCCAAGCGCGACCTGATGCAGCACGTTGTTCATTTGGTCCGAGATCCTGTTTTCAAAAAGTACTACTCAAGTGAATCGCATGATGGTGAAGCGATCATTGATGGACGAAGCGTCTCTCTACAAAAGACAGTGAAACTTTCAGTACAGTTGCACAGCTATGGTGAAAATAGACAGTTGTTGCTCACCCGCGATGTGACAACCATCGCGCAAGCAGACGCCATGCGGCGTGATTTTGTGGCCAACGTGTCGCATGAAATTCGAACGCCATTGACTGTGATGAGCGGCTTCATTGAAACTTTGCAAAGTCTCAATTTAGACAAAGAAGAGCGAGAAAGATACCTTGATCTGATGGCCGTCCAAGCGGGTCGCATGCAGGATTTGGTCAATGACTTATTGATCCTTTCTCAGTTAGAAGGTAGCACTTTGCCTGCCATCAATGAGCCCATTTCATTGCAAGGCTTGATGTCGGGTATTGAGTCGGAGGCTCGCGGCCTTTCTTCCTCTCAATTGTTTGAAAATGAAACGCCCCAAATCTTGCATTTTGAGGCGCCTGAAAGTGTTCAATTGAGTGGCGCGAACAAAGAACTGCACAGTGCTGTTTCGAATTTAGTCAACAATGCTGTTCGCTATACCCCATCAGGTGGTGTGATCACTTCAAGTTGGTCTTTGTTGCCTGATCAGAGAATGCAATTCAGTGTGTCAGATACTGGCCCCGGCATTGCTTCAGAGCATCTGCCTCGCTTGACTGAACGGTTTTACAGGGTAGATCGAAGTCGATCCAGAGAGTCTGGCGGCACTGGCTTGGGATTGGCCATTGTGAAGCACGTCATGCAAAGGCATGGCGGTGAATTGAAAATAGAAAGCGAACTGGGCAAAGGTTCTAAGTTCACACTGATCTTCCCAGCTTCCCGCGTTATTTTGGAAACTGAATCAGTTTAGTCAGTTGCTAGATTTATAAACATAAGCCCATCAATTGATTGCCATTACAGCGGCTTGTCATAATCATAATAACTTAAAGTGGCTTGTTACTTTTGTTGGCACTAGATCACAGACATTGGCAATCAATGTCATTAAAAATTCACAAATTAGCCGTCTTAGGGTCATAAAAGATTTCTATATTGGTTGGATCCAAATGAGATATTGATTTCATTTGCATATTTAACCTCTCTCTTGAAATACCATGACTCAAAAATTCGCACCTCAGCCCAAACGTCTTGCCTATCTTGTTTCTTTAGCTGTTCTTTCATTGGCAGCAGCGCCCCAACTTCACGCACAAACTGCAACGGCAGTTGACTTGGGCACCATTGGTGCAACAACATCAGCCGGCGCCTTCAGAACTGGCGAGGCCATTAAAGGTACTGCAACGGCTGTAGCGCCTACACAGGCAAGTTTGCAAGCAACGCAACCACAATCCATCATCACGCGTGAATTCATGGATTTATCTGTTGCTCCTACTGCTGAGTACAGCCGCATTGTGAACATTGCGCCTAGCTTGTCTGGCGACTCTGCCAATGGTCCTGGCCTCAGTGAAACCAAAACCACATTGCGCGGCTTTAGTGACGACCAATACAACATCACATTTGATGGTATTCCATGGGGTGATACCAACAACCCTGCCCACCATTCCACTTCGTTTTTCCCTGCCTTCACCATTGGTGGTGCAGTGGTTGAGCGTGGCCCTGGCAATGCCAGCAACTTGGGTTATGCCACCTTCGGCGGCTCTATCAATTTGTTCTCCAAGAAGCCATCGCAAGAAAAATCGACCACCTTTTACTCGAGCTTTGGATCATGGAATACAAGCTTGGTAGGTGTTGGCTATGAAAGCGGCCGCATGCCCGACCAAGGTGATGCAACGCTGCAATTGAACGTGCAAGAATTGAAGTCTGATGGCTACCTGAGCTACAGCCCTGTCAAAAGTGACAACCTTACTGTGAAGTTTGAGCGTCCAATTGGTGATGCAAGTTTGTTAACTGCATTCTCTACTGTGAATCAAATTCACTATGCTCAGCCAGACAGCAATAAGGGTGCAACCTTAAGTCAAATTGCCAAGTACGGCAAAAATTTCCAATTGGACAATGATCCAAAGAGCATGAACTATCAGGGCTACAACGCCACAACCAAAGACACTGATTTTTCTTACTTGCGTTTGCGCAG
>CANFJC010000007.1 GCA_947447245.1 Comamonadaceae bacterium | reverse complement strand
TCCCCGCTTGGGAGCAGTTTCGTGCTGCCACAGACATCTCCCCTATCCGAGATGAGGGCCACTACGCCAGGATGACCAAGATCCTGGAGTGTCTTCTTGATGAAGCGGGGGCAGATGAGAGTCACCCAATAATGGGGCTTGTTGACATCGTTGCTGACTTGATTCATGACTACGAGTCAGAGTTTCACCCCTTACCTCAAACAAATGGAGTTGATGCGCTTAAATTTTTGATGGAGCAGCATAAACTTAAGCAAGCTGACCTGTGCGAGATCGGCAGCCAGGGCGTGGTTTCAGAAATTTTGACTGGCAAGCGTGAACTTAATTTAAGGCAAGTGCGTGCCCTCAGTGAGCGGTTTGGAGTATCTGCAGACACTTTTTTGTGAATGACTTAATTTTTTTAAAACAATTCTTCATCAAATATTGGCACTCAAATGACTATACCTGCCTCTCATTTGTCTGTGACAGTCATCGACGAGAACGGACAAATTTCATTGGGCAAGCAATTTTCTGGCAGGCAGGTTCTGGTCGAAGAGAGTGAGCCTGGGGTTTGGATCGCTCGCACAGCCTCTGTTGTTGCGGACAATGAGCGCTGGTTGCATGAGGCGAAGGCTTCTGCAGATCTCAGCGCTGCGCTTGACTGGGCTTTGAACCACCCTGCCACTGAAGAAAAGGCGGATGAAGTCATGAAGCGCCTTAAGGACTAAGGCGTTTGAACGTGCCTCAAATTGAGGCTTGAGTTTGTCTACAGTTGCGTGGGAAGTCCATGCATAGGAAAAGAAAATGCAAAAAAGAATGAACATCACCATGGACGAGGCCGTCTACGAGGGGTTGGTGCGCGTGGTGGGCCGAAGAAAAATCAGTGGTTTTTTACAATCCCTTGCAAGGCCTCATGTAGTGAACGATGAGTTGGTCGAAGGCTATAAGGCCATGGGACAAGATGAAAAGCGCGAGCAAGAGGCGCTGGCTTGGAGTGAAGCCTTGATTGTCGATTCACAGGGAAAGGCAAGCCATTAAGCGCGGTGAGGTTTGGTGGATCGATTTTGAGCCGGCAACAGGCGGGGAAACCCGCAAAACACGCATAAGCCTAATTGTGAGCAATGACGTTGCAAACGGCAACCTCAATAGGCTTCAGGTGGTGCCGCTCACATCCAATTCGGGAAGGCTCTACCCAAGCGAAGCCCAGGTCAGCGTTGCTGGTCAGCTGAGTAAAGCGATGGCCGATCAGCTTGCAACGGTTGCCAAGGAGCGACTTGGCAAACAGCTTGGCGCTCTCACCAGAGACGACTTAAGACAAGTTGAGCGTGTTTTAAAAATTCAGCCGGTCTTACAAATTTAGTAATTTAGTACTAAATTTATTAAAAAATTTCAAAACTTCATTTTTGCAAAACAGAATGATTCTCATCTGGGGAGCGCTAGGTGCCCACTGGAATCACCGAGGCAGAACTAGCCAGAGTTTTCTGTACCGAGCAGGGCGTGGACATGAAGCGCTGGACCTTGGAAGCAAAGTCGAGAACAACACACGAGAATGCTAAGAGACTGGCTGCGCTAGTGGGCAGACCCCCCGCTCTATGTCAGAGTTTCAGGTAGCAGGCTGCAACGAAGAAGCCTACCCCGTAAACTTTCGCGCTGGGGAAAAAACATCTTAGACGGAGTACTCAATGGCTGGCAGCTTGATGGCTTGGCAGACTGCGGTGCATGAGTATTTGGGGATGCTTTGTTTATGGGCTTACTGGGTGAGGGTATAGGCCGGAGACGCGTGAATGACCCAGATATAAAGAAAATTAACAAAAATATGTTGAAATTTTGTTTTAATGCATATATTATTGCCGTATAAACTAAATTCAAACAAAAAAATGTTTAAAAGTCATTTGGAGGTTGTATGTTGAAGTCTTTCACGGTGCGTAACTTTCAATCCTTCCGGGAGCAAGTTGTAATCTCTTTGGATTTGAGTAAACACACGCCTGATGACAACCGATCATTTGTAACCCCGTTGGGTAGCAAACTAACTAAAGCATTGGCCATCATCGGTCCCAATGCAAGCGGTAAAACCACATTGATCAAGTCACTGGCTTTTTTAGATTGGTTCTTGCGCCATTCATTTCAATCAAAAGTGGAGGCACCAATTCCACTGCTGACTCACTTTGATGCTGTCAATGAAACATTCGAGTTTGAAATTGAATTCGAAATGGATGGAAAAGACTGGCGCTACCGACTGGTTGCCAACGAAAAAAGGGTTTACTCTGAATCCTTGTATTGCAAATTTACAAGATCGTATTCTTATGTTTTTTCACGCGAGTGGAATCCAAAGCTAGAAAATTACGATATCAAACAAAATCAATTCGGCTTTCTACAAAAGGAGGCGGAGCGAGTTCGTGAAAACGCCTCGCTACTTTCAACAGCTGCTCAATATCAAGTACCTTTGGCTTTAAAAATTTGTTCAATGCAAGTATGTACAAACATGCATGTCATGGGTCGACATAACATTGACGATATGCAAATCTTTGGTGCTTCTGCCCTGTACTACGGAAATGAGCATTTGCGCATGGCAATGACCAAACTCCTCAAGGGCTGGGACCTAGGCCTTAGTGATGTTCGCATCGAGCGGCAAACAATTACAAATCTAAACGGTGATAAAGAGGAGATCTGTATTCCGTTTGGCGTTCACTCGGTCAATGGCGTTGAACATGCGATCATGCTCAAACAAGAATCAAGCGGTACTCAAGCGGCTTATCTTTTGCTGTCACGTTTGCTTCCAGTTTTGAAATCTGGTGGTATTGCTGTAATTGATGAGCTAGAGGCAGACCTGCATCCACACATGCTTGTCCCAATTTTGGATTTGTTTTTTGATCCTGAAAACAATCCACATCATGCGCAGATTATTTTCACCTGTCACTCTATAGAAGTATTGAACTTGCTTCATAAAGCACAAGTTGTTTTGGTAGAAAAAGATGAAAACTGTACAAGTAGTGCTTGGCGTCTTGATGACGTTAAGGGAATTCGCTCAGATGACAACCTTTATGCTAAATACATGGGTGGCTCGTATGGCGCAATTCCACAGTTGTAAGGTCTTTACGTATGGCAAAACCAAGCAAACAAGTTCGCACACAACGTAAAACGCTTTTAGCCATGGGTGAGGGTAAAGCCGACGCGGCTTTTCTTGCTCACCTTCGAAGACTTTATTGCACAGATGGAAAGGGCGTGAACGTGACAATTCGCAACGCCAATGGTAAGGGGCCGGGTAACGTTATCGCAACTGCCATTGGCGCCATGAGGATTGCAAGCTATGACAAAAAGTTGTGTTTGTTAGATACCGATCTTGACTGGACTGCAGAAAACAAAAAAGACGCAAAAAGGAAAAAGATTGAACTTATTGGATCAACACCTTGTCTTGAAGGTCTTTTGCTGTTGATTCTCCAAAAAACTGTTCCAGCAACAAGCGATGAATGTAAACGAGACTTAAAAATTTTGACAAGTAAATCAATGTATGAGCCCGACGATTACTTGGAATTATTCACTTTTGTGCAATTGCAGATTGCCAGATCGAAAATTGCAGATCTAAACAGGATGCTGTATTTGTATGAAGGAAGTTAGATAAATTCTCTCGCAGACTTTCGCACGGGGGAAGAAACATCTTGGACTGATTACTAAATGGCTGGAAAGTCTATCTGGCTGGGTATTTTGATCGACCATGACTGAAGTCGCTCGACCATCAGCTTATATTGAACCTCAAACACCAAAGGGCAGGTAAATCAGGCCGTGCTCCACAATGCCAACGAAGGAAATATTTGTCTTGTTCAGCTCGTGGTTGGCTGCAAAAAGCGCAAGGCTAGAAGGCGTGTAGATGCCCCCCTCGATCATGTTCAGATAATTAGCCTCAACGGCAGCACTGGGCATGGCGCCCGTTAAGTTTTTGTAGAGCAGGTCCACCACCGACTTGTTGCTGGCGCTCTCGCCCAACATCACGCCCAATGCAAAACTGGCCACTCGCGCATCCGTCATTTGATTGGCATCAAGCAAGCTGATCAGGGCTCCCAAAACCTGGGTGTCTTTTACAAAGGTGGGCCCAAACACTGCTCCTGCTATGAGGGCTGCTTTGCCGGCGCTGTCTGTGGCTTGTGTGTCTAGCGCAAGGCCTAGGTCTGAAAATACCAGCCGCTCAATGCTTTGAAGGCTGGCGGTGAAGTTGGTCTTAGCCTCAGTAACCTTGGTTGAATTGCTAAGTGATGCGCTTGCTTGAGCTGAGCTATCTGCCGCACTGATCTCAAAGTCTTTGAGCAGTCCGCTTACCTTGAGGGTGTCTGTGCCGCCAAGGCCGTTGAACTGGCCCGTTGATGTGCTTGGCAACCAACTGAACACATCTGCGGCGTTGCTGGCCAATGACACTTTATCCTGAGTCACCTTGTCTTCAGTCACCTTATCTTGCGTTACCTTGTCCTCTGTCACCACATCTGTGGGTTTTTCTGGGGGTGGTTGTACTGGGATGACTGGCGTCAATGAAGAGTCGTTGATCAGCACACTGGCGCTGCTGCTATTGATAAGCCCTGAACCTGGCACCGTGGCATTGAGCCTTAAAGTGAGCGTCTCTGAGCCCTCTGTGAGTTGGTCTAGCGCAAGGCCAATGCTCACCTCGGCTTGACCCAAAGCGTTGATTGTGGCCAAGCCGCTAAGGCTTGAAGGGTCTGTGCTCACAAAGCCAACAAGGTCTTCTTGCGCTAAGCCAGACAAGGTGTAGGGAATTTTTGTGCCCGCTGGCAAGTCAACAGTTGCGATCGTAAACCGTACTGTCTCGCCTTCGTTGATGGCGCTTGCACTGATGGCAACTGAGTAAGTAATTCGGTTGGAGCTGTCGTTGATGATCACGCTTTGAGAAACGCCGGCCACTGTGATGATTAGAGTCTCAAGGCCCTCAGTGAGATTGTCAGCATTAAGCGGAACAGACAATACGGCCTTGTTGTCTGTACCAAGAGTGAGGGTGCCAGAGCTTGCACCTTCGTAGTCTGCGCCGTTCAGGCCGCCAAGGCCACTGAGTATGTAGGCCACTGCAATGCCAGGGCTCACGTTCAAAGCGTTCACCGTAAAGACTGCAGTACTGCCTTCATTGTAGGAAGACAAAGCCGAGGAAATTGAGAACACGGGTGCTCTGGATGTGTCGTTCACAAGCACTGTGTAGTTGGAGCTGCCAATGCTCAGAGTCAGGCTCTCGGGGCCTTCTGTGATTGCGTCAGCAGTGAGGTTTAACGTCAGGCTTGCAGTGCCTGCGCTGTCTACTGTTAATGTTCCGCCTGAGGCGCCCGTGAAGTCTTCCCTTGATAGCCCACTGAAGCTGTAGAGCACCGCCAAGCCTGGCGCTACTTGCGCAGCTTGAATGAGAAAAACAACTGTACTGCCTTCGTCATATGTCGGCGCGCTGGTTGAAATTAGGAAGGTGGGTGTTCTAGATGTGTCGTTAATGCTGACCGCTGAACTTGCAATGGATAGAGGTGCGCTTGGTGCCAGCGTCAGCCGCAGTGTCTCGCTGCCTTCAGTGAAGAGGTCTCCAAGGAGGGGCACACTCAGAGTTGCAGTGCCGCTCGCGCCGATGATCAAATTCCCTGTAAGTGGAATGCCAATGTCTTGCGTGGACACGCCGCTTAAGACATAAGGCACGCTGGTGCCTGCCTCGGCGTTGGTTGCCGCGATATTGAAGACTGCGCTTTCGCCTTCGTTGTAGCTGCCCAAGGTGGGGGTGATGCGAAAGCTAGGCGAAAGTGAAGTGTCATTAACGACAGTACTGCCATTCAGGCCTGCCATGCTAAGCACCAAGGTTTCGGCGCCTTCTGTGAGCATGTCTTTTTTAATCGGTATGGCGATAAAGCTCACGCCTGTGCTGCCAACTCTTAGGCTACCGTTTGTGCCGTACACAAGGTCATCTTCCGACACGCCCGAGATGGTGTAGGGCAGGATGTAGCCCTCTGCCACATTGGTGGTGTTAAGCCTAAAGGTGGCCGTAGCACCTTCGTTAAATGAGGCCTGTGTAGAGGTGAGAGTAAAAGTAGGTGCTTTGGAGCTATCGACAACCACCACACTGGCACTGCCGCTGGCAATTGCCACACTCAAAGTTTCATTGCCTTCTAGCAAGTTGTCTGACACCAAAGGGATGCTTAAGGTGGCACTTTTGTCGCTGCCCAAAGTAAGGCTGCCGCTTAGGCTTGTAGATATGTCGCCACTTGATACGCCGCTGATGGTGTAGTTGACCACAGTGCCTGCTGATAGGCTGGTGGTGGTCAGCCTAAATGATGCGGTGCTGCCCTCGTTGTAGCTGGTGCTAGACGGCGTAATGACATAGGTGGGAGCAAGCGAGGTGTCGATGACTTGAACCGACTTGGCGCTGCCACGAGCTGTCAGCACAAGTATTTCTGTACCTTCAGACAATGAGTCAGCAATGAGGGGAACCAACAAAGTGGCCTTGCCATCAGAGCCCAGTGTAAGGTTGCCTGTTAAAGCGGCAGAGGTGTCTGAGCTTGTGATGCCCGACAGTGTGTAGGGCACCAAGGTGCCTGCCGCCAAGTTGGTGGTGCTGAGGGTGAACGATGCAGTTGTGCCTTCGTTGTAGCTCAAAGCCGTGCTTGTAATCAGGTAAGTGGGTGTTTTGGAGGTGTCGTTGATTGTGACTGCAAGCTTTGCGCTGCCTATTAGCAGTGTCAGTGTTTCAGCGCCTTCCGTCAGGCCATCTGCTAGCAGTGGAATGGACAGGCTTGAAGTGCCATCAGCCGCAAAAGTAATACTGCCTGACAGGCCGCCCGTGATGTCTGAGGCATTCACACCACTGACGGCGTATTGCGCAATCAAGCCAGCAGGTATGCCAGTAGCGCTGATGGAAAACACCGCAGTGGTGCCTTCGTTGTAGGAGGTAGCGCTGCTGCTGATGGCGTAGTTGGGAGTTTTGGAAGTGTCTAGCACCACTACTGAGCTGGTGGTGCCAGACACGTTCAAAGTCAGCGTCTCTGGCCCGTCTGTGAAATAGTCTTCAGCCAAATTGATCGTAAGGGTTGCCAGGCCTTCGCTGCCATTGACCAACACTTGTGCAGTGCCACTCAGCTCGCCAGAAGAAAGGTCAGACTTGCTTATGCCTGTGAGCGAGTAGGACAGGTAGCTGTTCCATTCAACGTTGTTGGTATAAATGCTGAAGGTGATGGCGCTGCCTTCATTGACTGAAGTTGCGTTTTTGGTAATGCGGTAGGTGGCAGGCATGCCCCCGTACTCCACCAAATAGCCTCTAACAAGTTCACCAGACTGAAAGCCGGGGTCGCCAATCGGTAAGTCTGCCCATTGATAGTTCCACAAACTGTCTAGCGCCAGTCCGTCTTCGTCGCGTATGGCTTGCACCAGCGTGCCGTTAGGCTGAGCGGCATAACCCACACCACCAGGAAACCAATTGGCATAGCCAGAAGCGATTAAGCTGCCTGACTCGGGCCCACTGGCCCATTTCCAAATGCCTTCGCTGTCTTTGTCAGAACCGCCAGCCCAAAAGTAGGAGGGGGAGGCAAGGCCAAATGAATTAAAGTAAGTGCCAACAAATTGCTGCTCGTCAGAGCTGGTAATGGTAACCAAATAACCCGCCATCCCTTTGTAAGACTTGCCAGCGGCTTCCTGCAGCGCCAAGCTCCAGGAAGTGTTGGCCGCTACAAACTCGTAGTAGTGGCCATTTTTGCTGTTAAGGATAGGGGTCGTCATAGGGAACTGTTAGTCTTTAAATAACGCAAGATCAAGCGAATGCTTGACACCGCGTTCGTGCATCGACAGTTCGAACTGAAACTTGAGGGTAAAACAAAAAAGAATGCCTTAGGTGCTTGATTTTCCTATCTAAGGTTCCGCTACCTTTTCAAACACGTTCATATTGATTACTTATTAGCTAATTATTTTCCATAGCCTGACCCTCAAGGTGTTTCATTCACAAGTTGAGTTTTCATTCGGTACCACCAATAGGGTCATTGTTGACAGGCGATATAAACTCTCAACCCATGAACATGTTCAATTCCCTTTTAAATCTCCTTCAAGCAAGGCGGTGGTTTCTTGTGCTTTTGGTGTCTTGCACCCTGCTTGGCTGCGGCGGAAGTTCTGAGTTTCCACCAGTTGTGACTGGCGTTAAACCGCAGTCGCTCAGTTATGGCCGCCTGGCCACCATTTACATTGGCGGCAAAGATTTGCGAACTTCCGTGATCGTAGAGACCAATGGAAACTGCACCAATCCTAGTTTTGCAAGCAGCAGCACCACAGATTTGCTGGTCTTGAACTGCCAAGCGCGTGTGGTGGGTGACTTTCCTTTGGTTGTTAAAAGTGCAGAAGGGGCTGTGATCTACACCAGCACTTTGACAGTGCCAAAGCCACAAGTCACATTCATCACGGCCAACGGGGGCATCAGCTTGGAACTGAACCAAGCCTTGGCGCCTGTAACGGTGGATAATTTTTTAACCTATGTGGCCAAGGGGTACTACAGCAACACGCTTTTTCACCGCGTCATTCCTAGCTTTGTGGCGCAAGGTGGCGGCTATACCACTGGCATGGTGAAGAAAGCTGGCCAGCTGGCCCCCATCGTGCTTGAAAGCAACAATGGTTTGTCAAACGTTCGCGCCAGCGTGGCCATGGCCAGGACCAATGTGGCCAACTCAGCCACCTCAGAGTTCTTCATTAACTTGGTTGACAACCTGTCGCTTGATTACAAAAATTCAAGCAGCCCGGGCTATGCTGTGTTTGGCAGTGTGGTTCAAGGCATGGCCCTTGTTGATGCCATGGCGCAGCAACCCACGGGGGTGGTCAATGGTTTTGCAGATGTGCCTTTAAATGAAATTTTGATCAGCATGGTCTTGCAAACGCAATGAAGTTTGTGAGTCTCTTTGATTTCGGTACAGCGTGATGAGCAGTAACTCAAACCCTTTGGCAGAACCATCTTGGCATGTGGTGCAGAGTAAGCCCCGAGGTGAATTGCGTGCCAAAGAAAATTTAGAAAATCAGGGCTTTGAAGTTTTTTTGCCCATGCTAGTTTTGGAAAAGGTACGAAGAGGAAAGCTGCAAACCGTGACCGAGCCACTCTTCAGTCGTTACTTGTTTTTAAGACTAACGGCTCAGATGCAAGACTTGTCGGTGGTGCGCTCTAGCAAAGGGGTGAGTCATTTGGTGCGGTTTGGGCAAACGCCCGCTACTGTGCCTGATATTTGGGTTCAGGGTATGCGCGCTCAAAATGATGTGGCTGTGCAAAAATTGTTTCACTCGGGCGACGCCGTGGTGGTGGCCCAGGGCCCACTCAAGGGCCTTGAAGCTGTTTACTTGGAAGCAGACGGCGAGGCCAGAGCCATGATTTTGATTAACCTTTTGAGCAAGCCGCACACATTGGCCTATGAGACGGCTCATTTGTTGCCCCTTAAAAATTAAGCTCAGCCAACGCATCGCCACTTTGAAGACATTGCAATGACAGAAACAAGTGATCAAAGAACCATGACTTCAGCAGTGTCCTCTGCAAAAAATTACTATGGCAATGTCAATCCTGAACTGTTAGAGAGAATTCCTTTGTCTGCCCAACGTGTCTTGGAAATTGGCTGCGGCCAAGGGCGGTTGGGTGAAGCGTTTAAATCTCGGCAACCCAAGGTGCAGTATTTTGGGGTTGAGTTGATGCCTCAAGAGGCCAAGCTTGCACAAGGTGTTTTGGCGGGCGTACTTTGCGCAGACATTGAGCAGAACACCAGCTTGCCCCAAGAATTTTTGCAGGCAGCAGAAAAGTTTGATGCACTGGTATTTGGTGATGTGCTCGAGCACTTACGCGACCCTTGGCGGGTACTTTCAGACCTTCGCAATTTAATGACGCCTGATGGCACCTGCGTTGCATGTGTGCCCAATGTGGGCCATTGGAGTTTGGTCAGGCAGCTGCTTTCTGGGCGCTGGGACTATGCCGACAGTGGCTTGCTAGACCGCACGCATGTTCGTTTTTTCACATTAGAAACCGCTGTGGAAATGTTTCAAAAAGCAGGGTGGCGTGTAACCGATGCTTCGCCCAGAAATTTGTGGCCAGAAAAAACAGAGCAGGCCATCAAGGACTTGCTGCCCTTGGCCAGCGCGCTCAACATCAGTCCAGACAAAATGAGGCGGGACTTGTCGGCCTTGCAGTGGGTCATTCGGGCACAAAATACCGGCGCAGTGGCTGCACCCAAACCTAAGCACGATGCACCCTTGTGTGTGGCCGCACTGGGGCTCAAAAAATTTGCGGGCGTGACCGAGGCTAGGGTGGATCACCCCTTGAGTGCGCTCAATTCATTGCCAGGCGTGAGATGCGTTTGGGGTGCGGGAGGTCTTCAACTGCCAGCAGGTTTTGGGCCAGGGATCATGATGCTGCACAGGCAATTCATGAACGTGCCTGCGTTCAATGAAAAAATGGAGCAGTTGGTGAAGTCGGGTTGGTTGTTGGTGGCCGACATAGACGACGATCCACACCACTGGCCGCAATTTGTAGATTCTGATTTTTACGCCTACAGGGCCGTTCATGCCGTGACAGTAAGCTCTGAGCATTTGGCCAACATGCTGCGGCAATGGAACCCCCATGTGGCCGTGTTTCCCAATGCCATGATGTCTTTGCCTTACAAGTTGAAAGACGCCCCAAAAGTGCAGGGTGAAAGTTCAAGTTTGAGGGTGTTTTTTGGCGCACTCAATCGAAAAGCAGATTGGACGACCATCATGCAAGGCGTCAACCAAGCCGCTGAGCAATTGCTGCAACAACATGTGCATGCGCAGTTGCACTTTGAGGTGGTGCATGACAAAGAATTTTTTGACAGCTTGCCCTTGGGTTGTTCGAAATCCTTTCACCCGACTTTGAACCATGCCGATTACATGCAAGTGCTTTCAACTTGTGATGTAGCCCTGCTGCCCTTGAACGACACAGCTTTCAATCGATGCAAGTCTGACATCAAGCTGATTGAATGTGGTGCTTGTGCCGTGGCGCCTATTTGCTCGCCAGTGGTCTACGGGCTTGAGCCTGCACACCAAGCCTTTGCGAAGTTTGCAAGCCATGCAGATGAATGGCGGGATGCACTGTTATTTTATGCAGCCAATTCGCAAGCACTGAAAGAGAGCCAGCAGGCGGCGCTAAGTTATGTGGCAAACCAGCGCATGCATTCTCAGCAGGTGATCTTGAGGCAGGCTTATTACAGCCAACTTATGGCCAATCGCGAAGCCTTGGAAGCAGACAGGCAATTGCGCTTGAAAAATTCAGCGAAGGCTTTCAACCCACTTTAATTGAGCGGGTAAGCAGACTGATTGAAGGTCGTAATGACTTTGTGCAAACGCGCGTGCTTTGCTGCCAAGTCTGAGTCTTTCATCAGGATTGTCTAGGAGTGCGCAAACTTCGCGGGTGATTGCCGCTGGGTCGAAGAAATTGACCAATCTGCCGGTTTCATTTTGCAAAATGGCTTCGCGCAAAGGCATTGTGTCGCTGGCCACAATGGCACAACCCGCACTCATGGCCTCTAGCAAACTCCAACTGAGAACAAAGGGGTATGTGAGGTAGACGTGAACGCTGGAGAGCTGAAGCAAAGGGATGAAATACTGATAGGGAACGTGCCCCAGGAAGTGAACACGTTGCCAGTTGGCATCGCTGATTTGGGGGCGAACTTCTTGAATGAAAATATCTTTCCAATGATCCGATCCGTATTTGGCTTTGTCGGGTCTTGCGCCGTAGCTCACGTCGTTGCCGCCCACAATGAGTATTCTGGCGTTGGGCCGCGCTTGCAGCAAAGCTGGCAAAGCCCTCATGAAGGTGTGATAGCCCCGATAGGGCTCTAGGTTTCTGTTCACAAAGGTAATGACTTCGTCGTTTTTGGACAAAGCAATGTCAGAGCCATCGCTCTTTTTCAAGTTCAAGGTAACGGCAGGATTGGGAGACACCATGTGTGTGTCAATGCCATCGTGAATGACCGTGATTTTGTGTCTAAATCCATCCGGAAAGGTACTGGCTTGCCACTGTGTGGGTGAGATGCCTGCGTCGGCCACTTCAAAGTGCAAGAGGTTGTTGAGGTTCTTGAGCCTTAAACGGCAGACATCTCCGGGGTCGGTCTCTGGAAACTCTGGATCAAAGCCAACGTCTGCACCGCTGGGGGGGTAGAAAAATTCGCAGTAAATACCAAGCTTGGCGGTCGGCCAAACATCTTTTAAAAACAGGCTTTCGCCCCAGCCGTGGTGCGCCACAATCACGTCGGGTGTGAAGCCTTGGGCTTTCATGGCCAACGCGGCTCTAAAGCATGCTTCGCCTCGAATGGTCTTGGTTTCAAAATCTGAAACCCAAGGGTGCACATTGGGTGTGGTGCCTCTGGCCGCTTTGTAGTTGACCAATTCAACGCCTTGCCAATTCTTGGCATCTGTTTTTTGCATGGTCATGGCCAAGACACGGTGCCCTTGCTGGACCAATGCTGGCGCTAAGAATTTGAACTGCCCCGGAAAGTTTTGATGAATAAATAAGATGTTCATTTCAAACGCTTGGTTTGGGAGGGGTCAAAGAAGTTTGAACTTGAAGGATGCCAAGCTTGACCAACCAGGCCAAGGACCGGAAGACAAAAGCTTGACGATGGGCAGGCACTTGTTGCACCAGAGAAAAGGCGGCTTGGGGTCCTTGAATGGCTTGCTGCACAACGGCCAGAATCTCGTTTTCAGTGGGCAAAACGATTTTGGCGTAATTGACCATGGACAAAGCAAGCAATGATTTGATATGCGCCAGAATTTCTGAGGAATTTTGAGCTTGCATGGGGCCAGAGAGTTCTAGCAGCGTGTTGCGTTGGAGCAATTGAGTAGGGTAGGTCTCAAATGCAAAGAAGGGGTCCATTCTGGCGGGCCAAGCTTGAATGGAAGACGCTGCTGAGCTTTGAGCGCTAGAAACTCTGACTTTGTCTTGCTCTGCCCACAAGGCTTCGTATTGTTGAATGATGACGCGCCAATCGTAGGTGCTTTGGGCTCTGGCTTTGCCAGCCGCACCCATTTTGGCGCGCAACTCTGATGAGTGAAACAACTGCGTGAAGGCATCGGCCGCTTGTTGAATGTCAACGGCAATAAGGCTAGACGTATGGCCGCAATACATGTCGTAGGTGTCGACATCTAAGGCATGACGTTGCGCCAAGTCGGTGGCCAACCCGGCTTCTGGCATGAGCGTAGGAATGCGAAAGCCATCAATGCCATGCCTGACTGTATCTTTGTAACCATCCCAGTCGCTGACCACTACAGGTATGCCCGCAGCCATGGCTTCTATGGGCACAATGCCAAATGTTTCTTGAATGTTGTCAGACAATGAGCAGAAGACATCTGCACTGGCCCAAGCTGTTTCTCTGTCTTCTGCTTTGCGTCCATCGAGTGTGACAACTTCGACATCTGGACACGCTAGTTTTGCGGCATCTTGGTAGGCTTTTTCAATGAACTCATTGGCATGCCAACCGCATTCAAGCAGTTTGATTTTCAGGCCTTGTGCTTTGACTTGTTGCGCCGCAATTTGAAGCGCTTGGTACATAGCAAGTGGATGCGCCTTGGCATGAAAAGACAGTCGGCCCATGAACAAGACGATCAAAGTTTGAGAGTCGGCTTGAAGCTTCTGTCTAGACAAAGACCTTTGTTCTTCTGTAAATTCAAAATCTTGCGTGTGGATGCCCAAGGGAATCACTGGCAGCATGGGCAGTACCAACTTGCTAATGCCCAAACGTTCTTTCAGCATGTCCACCTGAGCTTGCAACAATTTGGTGACATTGTTTTTAACGGCGTTGCTGGTGCAAATGAGGGCATCCCAAGTTTGCACGGGCGATGTAATGAGCGCACTGATGGCATCCATGGCGCCCGCTGAAGAAGTGGTGTGCGTAATGCCGCACAAAGACCAAGCCGCATGACCTGACTTCAAGTTGTTGTCTGCAGAGCGCGACTGGCCCGCCAAACTTCTGTGAAAGGCGTGCTCGCCAATGCCGGGGCCGGGATGGTAGACCAAACCGGCTTGGCTTAGTGCATTCAAATTGTGATGGGTAATGCAATGAATGGGCTCGTTTCTGCCAAGCGCTTTGACTTGCTTGGCAAAATGTTCACCATGCTCATTGCGCTGAACTTGGGCCCAAAACGCTGTTGAATGGCTGTGCTTTAGAAAGCCACGCAGAAATGACTCGCCTGCTGCATTTCTTCCCATTAACTTGGGACCAGTGGTGGTATAGGCTTCTGGATGGTAGTAGATGACCGGATTCATGAAGCGATTATCCCAAGACTCTGTCGTAAATGACAAATTCGCTTGTAAAAATCTTCAAATGAAGGGTCAACACCTCCAAAGCCTTATGCAAATGTACCCAATTTGGAAGAATGGGAAGCTGGGGCCAGGGAGTTGTTGAAGTCAGTTGTTTAATCTAAGTAGATTTTGCTAGCGCTGAATCCTGTGGAGGCTTCGGTCACTGTCAGTCCAACCAATATAGCTACATCTGTGGCAGCCGTTACGTCACCAGCTTCACTCAGAGTGGCAACTGCAATGCGTGAATTGCCAGTGGATGAAGCAGCATAAATGATGAGGACATTGCCCGTTGCGCAATCTCCGAAAATGGTGGTGGCTGTCGTCAAGGCCAAAGCATCATCGAAATAGTCACCCGTTAAAATCAAGATGTTGGTAGTTGATGACAGGCCAGAGACTGAGTAAGTCACGCCATCAGACAGGCCAGTAGGCGTGGCTGATGATGTGACGTCGGAATCAGCCACAATCACGATTCTTTCAGTGGTCGTTCCGATGAAAGAAATCACGTTTGCACGGAAGTCCAAAATATCGTCGATCGCTGTACCGTCTTTGACACCTAAATAGATGGTGTCAATACCGTTGGTCGCTGCAGTGTTAAACACAATGGTGTCTGCAACTGTATCGTTGGCAACACCGCTGGTGTAATCTGTACCGCCAATCACATCGTTGCCAGCGCCACCTGTAATGGTTTCTGCCAATGCTGAGCCAGTAATGTATTCATCGCCGGTGGAGCCGTTGATGATGATGGTTTCAAAGTTGGTGCCAGTTGCAAGTCCAGAAACAAATGTTTCACCAGCACCCATATTGATAGTGAGTGTCTCTGAGCCACTGCTGTTGCCCGTGAGTGTGATGACTTCGCCTGTTAATTGAAGACCCGTAAAGATGCCACTCACACCAGACGCCATGGTGATGGCTTCGATGTTGTCGAAGCTGGCAGCCGTCATGTAAGTGAAATCAGTGTTGGTCAAAATAGAGAAGGTATCTGTGCCAGAGCCATTGGAGGCCTCCACAATACTTTCGCCATTGCCTACATCACCCGCGTAAAAAAGATAGGTGTCGCCATAATTGCCGCCTGCAATGGTGTCAATGCCAGCGCCGCCGTACAGGGTATCGGCAAAGTCAGAGCCAGTGATGATGTCATTTCCGGCATAGCCATTGATGCGCAAACCTGCTTCTGAAAGTTCAACTGCTACACCTGAGGCATTGATGGTGTCGGCACTGGTAGAGCCCTCTACCACCAAGTAATCCATCGTGCCATTGCCCAACAAAGTGAAGGTATTGTTGGTGTTGAATGTGGCAGCGCTCAAAGTAAGTGTTTCTGCGCCATCGCCAGAAGTATCAAGCTGAATGGCATCGACACTGCTTAAGGTAATGGATTCAGCGCTTAAATTCATGGTGCTGTCAAGATTCAAGGTGTCATAACCAGACCCTGCAGTCCAGGTGAATCCTTCAACAGAAGTGAGCGTGAGTGAATCGTTGCCACCGTTGGTTGTGATGGTGTAGTCGCCAGAGGTTCTGGCACCGTTGAGGGTTATGACATCGGCGCCAGAGCCAGTGATGACTGAGCCTACGGTTGCTGCGCCTGCAAGCCCTAAAGTAATGACGCCACTTGAAGAGGCTGCACTGACTTGCGTTGCCGTCACTTGCGTGCCTAAATTGACAGGCCCTGTGCCAGAGACATACAAAGTACCGCTGCCAATTGCAATGGTGGACGACTCAATAAAACCTGCTGTGCCAGAGGCTATGGTGAAGTCAGTGCCAGAAGCTGAAATGGCGCCCACATAAGCTGCAGCATCGGTGTCGTTGTTAGTCAGGGTAGCGGTTTTAAACGAGGTTAAAGTAATGCCGCCACTCAAGTCACCGCTAACACCCGAGGCAGAATTGTTTTGAACACTGATGCTTACTGAGTTGGTGGTGTTGGATGCATTTTTTGCAGTCAATGACAAATCGTAGGTTTGATCGACAGCGGTGACAATGCTGGTGCCCGATGCAATGGTTAAATCATCGCTGATGCCCATGTCTGCAGCAAGCAGAATGGACGACACACTGGCTGCTGAAAAATCGGCATCGCCGCCAGAATTCTTAACCCACAATGTGACAGTGCCAGTGGAGGTGTTGGCGATTGTAAGTAAGTTGTCGTCAGCAATGGTGGTGGTAGAACTGCCAAGTCCGTCTACATCGTCTAAGCCAACTTTGATGGTGACATTTTGAGTGCCAGAGACATTGAGTCTGTTGACTGTGGGTGCATCTGTGATGTCTAAAATGGTGGCAGAAGTTCTGCCGGCAACATTGACTGTAATGCTGTTCAAATTGCTTGAAGTGAGCTTAGAGTCGATGGTGGTGGCCGATACTGTGTCAATGCCATCGCCTGAAATGATGGTGACAGTTTCGGCCGCGTTGGCCGTGACCAGCGCTTCTTCGGTGGTGGTGACAGACACTGTGTCTGCTGCATTGGCATAGACTGTTGCTTGGCCAGCTGAAGTTACAGTGACTGTATTGGCTGAGTTAAGTGTGGCCGTGGTATCTGCCGAAGTGGTGAGGGTGGCAGCGCCGTCTGCATCAGAACTGACGGTGCCAGCGGTTGTGGCAGTGACTGTGGCCGTCACGTTGGTCAGTGTGCCACTGTCGGAGTCAATTAAGAGCGTGGTTGGCAGGCCTGTGAAGGTGATGACGGCATCGTCGTCGCCACTGATGTCGACGTTGGTGAATTCGCTGGCAGAAGTTAATGCCACGCCTGTGGCTACGTTGGTGACAGCCAATTTGTAAACCACGGAGCTGGCATTGGTGACATCAAAATTCAGGGTGCCGTTGCGAATGTTGTTGGCATCAAAAGAGAGGGTCTCAATGCCTGTACTGCCTGCAAAGACGGAGGTGACATTGACATTGATGTTTTCAATGCCAGCAATGACTGGCACAGCCGTAATGTCGTCAGAAGTGGACAGGGTAAGTACATCCAAATCTGCCGTAGAAGTGTCCACAATCAGATCTTCTGTGCCATACGTTAGGTTGGTGCCCGAAACAGTGTCGTTGCCACCAGAGACGGCCAAAATAGTGTCATTGGCAGTGCTGAGGCTGTAGGAAGTGCCTGATGTAGTTTGAAGGGCCGCAATTCGAGCGTTGGCGGTTGCCAGGCTGGCTGCCGCTGCCACTGCCGCTGCGTCTGTGGTGACTTTGACGCTGGCTGCGAGTGCATCGTCTGTGGCTTTTTGAGCGGCAACAGCAGCAATTCGAGCTGTTACGGCGGCCGCTGCATCGGCTGCTGCTTGTGCGTTGGCACTGTTCAGCGCTGCAGCAGCTGTGGCAGCCGCCGCATCTGCTGCTGCCAATGCAGCTGCCGCATTGGCGGCCGTCGTTGCAGCAACAGTTGCGGCCAGCGCATCGTCAACAGCTTTTTGCGCAGTGGCCACTGCCACGTCGTTGGCTGTTTTAATTGATGCAAGAAGTTGAGTATCTTGCATTGAAAGCGTGCCAGTCACGCCAAGATCTGCAGCCGCTGATCTTAAAAAAGTGGTGATGGCTGCTGCATTGTCTGTGGTTTTGTCAACGATGCCCGCCACAGTTTGGTTGTCTGATGATTTGATGGCATTGATCAGCTGAGAATCAGACAAGTTTTCGTAACCCGTGACTCCAGCCAGGGCCGCTTGCGCTTTAAGGTAAGCCGTGATGGCGGCGGCGTTGTCGGTTGTTTTGTCGATGGTGGCAATGGCGGCTTGTTTGTCTAATTCAGCCTTCACTGCAGCTTCAGCAGCTTTGTCATTGGCTGCTTTGAGTGCGGCATTGGCATCGACCAAAGCCTTGTCTGAGGCAGCCTTCAGGGCCGCAGTATCTACAGCAGCTTTTTGCAATGCCGCTAGATAGTCCGAGGCTGCTTTGTCAGCCGCATTCTTTGCAATGGCATCGGCCACTGCTTTTTGAGCGGCAAGGGCCGCAGCCTGATCTGCAGCGGCTTTGGCTTGAGCTGCAGCGACTGCGCTTGCTAATTTGGCGGCTGCCACAACCTCTGCAGACACAACGGCATTGTTGATGGCTACTTGATCTGTGTCGACACCTGTGACAGCAGAGACCAATTTGGTGATGTCTTTTTCTGTCGGGTTGTTGTTAGAAAACTGTGTAGCGCTTTCCACTTTGTTTGCAAAATTCATTGCAATAGCGCCGTAGTCGTTGGCCGCGCCTTCTTGGGATTTCAAGAAGTCAATGGCAACGATGGCCGCTTGTGCCCTGCCTTGCGAAATCACAAGATTTTCTAGCGCTTTTTTGGCTTCAAAGTAAACCAATGAGCTGCTCGAAAGTCCAAAATTGCTGAGGAGGTGTTCTACATAAACAGCATCGGTGGGGATATCTTTTTCTAAAATCAAACCTACGGCATTGGCCAAAGAGGCAGAGTCTCTTGAGATTTGAGCAGCGTAACCACCTGCGGCAGCGTTAAACAGCGCTACTGCGATTGCATTGACGGTTGCCATTGGACATTTTCCTTTTGTAGATTACAAAGACATTGCTGTCTGATTTATGGCGCCGTGGCAGTGATGGCCACCGTAGACACGGTGCTGTCTACTTTGCCATCATTGACAATGAGGGAGGCCACATAGACACCCGCAACATCTGCAGTGAAGGTAGGTTGAGCGGCAGTCAGTGATGAAAGGCTGGCCGAGCTGCTTGCGGGTTTGTAGGTCAAGACCCATTTGTACAAGAGCACATCGCCATTGGCATCGGTGCTGCCTAAGCCCGTTAAGGTGACAGTGGCACCCACTGCGACAGCCTGCTCAGTGCCTGCATTGGCAACAGGTGCAGAGTTGGCAACCGTGGCTGTAATGGACACATAACTGACTTCGCTGTTCAACTTGCCATCGTTGACTTGCAAACTGAAGACATAAGTACCGACCAGGTCTGCAGTGAAGGTGGGGCGTGATGAAGTGGACAAACTTAACCCAGCACTGCTACCGACTGGCTTGGATATCAAGATCCACTTGTAGGTAAGCAAATCAAGATTGGCATCAGAACTGGCTGTGCCATCCAAGTTCACCAATTGACCCGCCACAACGTTTTGGAATGGGCCTGCATTGGCCACTGGCGCAACGTTGGCTTGGGCTGCATTGACGGTGGCAGTAACAACCGCGCTGTCTACTTTGCCATCATTGACTACCAAGCTTGCGACATACACACCTGTCAAATCTGCTGTGAATGTAGGCTTTGCGGATGTCGTTGACGACAGGGTGGCGCTACTGCCAATGGGTTTTGCAAGCAAGGCCCATTTGTAAGTTAAGGTGTCGCCATTGGCATCGGTACTGGCACTGCCATCCAATGTCACTGATCCCAAGACAACGCTTTGAATAGAACCTGCGTTGGCAACCGGCGCGACATTGGCTGCCGCAGCGGTAACCGTGATGCTAGAAATGCTGCTGTCAAGCTTGCCATCGTTCACAATGAGGCTGGCGACATAGTTGCCTGCAACATCTGCAATGAACGCAGGCTTGGCTGTGGTGGCATTGGCCAAGCTGGCTGTACTGCTGGTGGGCTTTGAAAGCAAGGTCCATTTGTAGGTGAGTGAATCGCCATTGGCGTCAGAGCTTGTGCTTCCATCTAAGGTGACTGCACCTAAAACAACATTCTGATTGGTGCCCGCGTTGGCCACGGGCGCCACGTTGGCTGCTGAAGCCGTAACACTGACTGTGACGGCGGCACTGTCTGCTTTGCCATCGTTCACAACCAATCCAAACACATAAATGCCTGCAACATCGGCATTGAAAGTGGGCTTGGCTGACGTTGTGGAAGACAAAGATGCTGTGCTGCCCGTTGGCTTGTTGAGCAAAGTCCAAGTGAATGTGAGGGGGTCATAATTGGCATCAGAGCTGTTGCTGCCGTCAAGCGTGACGGTACCCAGGGTGACGTTTTGGCTGGTTCCGGCATTGGCCACAGGGGCCGCATTGGCCGCAGATGCCGTGACCGTGGTGGACACGGTGGTGCTGTCTACCTTGCCATCATTCACAATGAGGCTGGCCACATAAGTGCCAATTTTGTCGGCAACAAAGACAGGTTTGGCAGCTACCGCAGAAGACAGTGTGGCCGAACTGCCTGTTGGCTTAGATACCAAGACCCAGCGGAAGCTTAAAGGATCGCGATTGGCATCGGAACTGCTAGTGCCGTCTAAGGTCACGGAAGCACCCACCACCACATTTTGATTGATACCGGCATTGGCAATGGGTTCTGAATTGGCCGATGCAACCGTGACAGTCACAGCCGCTGCTGCACTATCAACTTTGCCGTCGTTCACAATGAGCGATGCCACGAAAGTACCAGCCACGTCCGCTTTGAACGTAGGTTTGGCGCTGGTGGTGGAAGAGAGCGTGGCCGTGCTGCCAGTAGGCTTGGTAATTAATACCCACTTGAAGGTGATGAAATCATTGTTGGCATCTGAGCTGGCTGTGCCATCTAAAGTGACCGTGGCGTTGAGCGCTGCATTTTGAGCCAAGCCTGCATTGGCTACAGGTGCCGAGTTGGCGCCAGATGCAGTGACAGTAACAGGGGAGGCCGTGCTGTCTACTTTGCCGTCATTGACAGTCAAAATGGCCACATAGGCGCCCGCAATGTCTGCCGTGAACTTGGGGTTGGGGGAGTTGGTTGCATTCAGTTCGGCAGTGCTTCCGCTTGGCTTGGAGAGCAGTGCCCATTTGTAGGTGAGTGGGTCTCTGTTGGCATCTGAACTGGACGTGCCATCAAGGGTGACAGATGCACCAATGGCCACACTTTGGTTGGGGCCTGCATTTGCAACAGGTGCCGAATTGCTGACACTTGAGTAAACATTGACAGTAGCGGCCACACTGTTGGCCTTGCCGTCATTGACAAGCAAGCTGAGGGTGTAAGTGCCCGCTACATCGGCTGTAAAGGTGGGCTTGACGGAAGTGGCCGAAGACAATGCAGCCAAACTACCGGACGGCACCGACATGAATTGCCAAAGGTAAGTGAGGGACTCGTTGTTAGCATCGCGACTGGCACTGCCATCCAATGTGACCACGCTGCCGGTGGTGACATTTTGGGTCACACCTGCATTGGCAATTGGAATGGCATTGGGAGAAGAATTGCATCCAGCACCAGGCAAAATTCCCAACACTGCAGAGCAGCCAGCGCTACCTCCGCCGCCGCAAGAAATAAGCAAAGGGGTCAGTAAGACAAGGAGGGTTAGGCGCAGTGTATTGTTCATGACAGCAATTATTTGCAAAGTGAATGTGAAATGTCGATGTTTTCTGGATAGCGCAGGCCTTTGTTGTTGTACAGATCAACAACGCCCCCAATAATGCCACCTGCTAATAAATTTCCAGCCATTTCCCATGAGGGCAATGAGGGGGCATTGACCGTGAGGGGTTGGCTAAATTGAGTTTTGCAGGTAATGGCCAAACCCTTGTTGTCTCCGCTCACGATGACTTTGCCAGGGGCGTTGAAGGTCCAGCTGCCTTTGCTGTTTTCAGCACGGCAATAAGCCTGGACGGCTTTGCCCGAGCACATGACGCGAACATTGAGCTCCTGCGTGTCTTCATTGAGAAGGCTGGCACAGCCACTTAGACAGGCCATTGCAATGGCAAGCACTGGAAGTTTGTAGTCAATGGTCTGAGTCATGGCAAATCTAGGCTTTCTGAAATTCTATTTCTCTGTGCGTGAATCGGCATGTGGCTCTTAAACTTAAGTAGCTACAGCTTTCTTTGTGCTTTTGTTTGGAAATTAGCCGGATTCTGTATAAATGTACAGTGAATTCATTGAAAATGATCTTGCTTGAAATATTCATATAGGATCGTATATACTCCAGTCCTATATGAAGTTTTTTATTCGAATTCCACTACACACAAGCGCTGAGCAGTTTGCGCGGCTTGAAGCGCTGCAGGTTGCTTTTGCGCAGGTATGCAATGCGCTGGCGCCAGAAGTGCAGCGCACGCGCATTTGGAACCGCGTGGTTTTGCACCACATGCATTACCGAACACTTCGAGAAAAATTTCCCGCACTGGGCTCTCAAATGGTTTGCAACGCCATTTATGCGGTGTCTAGAACTTCTCGCATGGTTTTTCAAGCACCCGCAAGCCCGTTTTTTTTGCAGAAATTGGAAAACAAACCCCTGCCACTTTTGCAGTTTGCAAACAACTGCCCCGTTTATTTTGACCGCCATACCTTGAGCATCAAAGGCTCTAAATTGTCCTTGTTCACTTTAGATGGCCGGATGCACTTTGAACTGACTTTGAAGGAAGCGCAGTTTTTGCTGTTCAAAGTGTCAAAGTTGAAAGAGATTTCATTAACACGCAGATCTAACTTATCTTATGAGTTGATGTTTGTGTTGGAAAGTGAGAAACCGCTCAATGAGCAAGAAGCGCAGTCCATCATGGACATTCCCTCTTCCGAAAAAGACAAGCCCTTGCCTTCGTCCTTGGTCCCTGAGTCTTTCATTCCAGATTATGTTTCAGTAGAGGTTGCATCATGAAGCCCCAAATTACTTTGTCCGAGCTTTCGCAGGCCCTTGTGCCTTTGAAGCCCACCCTCTACAGAGCGGTTGCATTTAGCACCATGATCAGTTTGTTGGCCTTGTCGCCAACCGTCTACATGCTTGAAGTCTATGACCGTGTTGTCAACAGTCGAAGTGGTATGACGCTTGCGATGCTCACCCTGCTAATTGTCTTGGCCTATGCGGTCATGGAATTGCTTGAAAAAGTGCGTGGCTCATTGATGCGCGCTGCTGGCGTTAAGTTGGACGAAGCATTGTCAAAAAGAGTGTATGACGCCATGTTTCAAGCCTTCTTACGCAAGCAAGTTGGAAGCTCCATGCAGGTCCTGAACGATTTGAAATCGATCAGAGAGTTTCTAGCCAATCCAGCCTTGATGGCCATTCTGGAGGCGCCTGTTGCATTGGTCGCTTTGGGCTTGATTTTTGCCATCAGTCCCATCTTGGGTTGGGCTTCAGTTTTGGGCGGAGTCGCTCAAATTACTGTGGCATGGTTGAACGAGCGCGCAACGCGCAAGCCTTTGAACCTTGCCAATCAAAGTGCGCAAAATGCCAATCAATTTGCTGAAGCCTCCTTGCGCAATGCGCAGGTCATGGAGTCGATGGGAATGCTAGACGCCATTCACGCTAAATGGCAGCAGAAACAAAGAGAGTTCTTGGCGTTTCAAGCCATTGCTTCAGAAGGGGGTGGCTTGTGGACGGCCATGTCAAAAGCAGTGCAGCAAATTTTGGCATCCTTGCTTTTAGGCTTGGGCGCCTGGCTCACAATGAACAATGCATTGAATGGTGGCTCTGCCATGATGATCATTGGCTCTGTTTTGGGGGGCCGTGTTTTGGCGCCTTTGAGTCAATTGGTCGCTCAGTGGAACAGTGTGGTGATGGTCAGGGCTTCATGGGCTCGATTGGACGCATTGTTGGCCCAAGTTCCTGCAAAACAAGACGCAATGCCCTTGCCTGCACCTCGAGGTACATTGAATGTGGATGGCTTGATCGCAGGTGCGCCTGGCCAGCAAGTACCTATTGTGCGAGGCGTTCAGTTTGCACTCAACCCAGGTGAAGTGTTAGCGGTCGTAGGACCCTCTGCATCTGGCAAAACAACCCTCGCTCGCTTATTGGTGGGGCTTTGGCCTTCCATGGGTGGCAAGGTGCGCTTAGATGGCGCAGATATCTTTAACTGGGACAAAGTTGAGCTTGGACCTTATTTAGGCTATTTGCCACAGGGCGTTGAGCTTCTAGAAGGAACTTTGGCTGAAAACATTGCACGGTTTGGCGATGTTGATATGACCCAAGTCGAAGCGGCAGCCAGTTTGGTGGGTTTGCATGAGTTGATCATGTCTATGCCACAAGGCTATGAAAGTCCGGTTGGAAGAGATGGTGCTTTTTTGTCGGGAGGCCAGCGGCAGCGCGTTGGCTTAGCCAGAGCTTTGTACGGCAAGCCAGTCTTTGTGGTCCTGGATGAGCCCAATTCAAGCCTTGATGAAGCGGGTGACGTTGCACTTGCCAATGCCATTGCAAAGCTCAAGCAGCAAGGCACTACCTTTGTCGTCATGACCCACAGAACCAGTATTTTGACCGTGGCAGACAAGATGCTGATCATGCGAGAGGGATCACAACAGGCGTTTGGTCCACGAGATGAAGTGTTGGCTGCATTGCAAAAAGCCAGGCAGTCGGGCCAACAGCAGGTTCAAGCCAATGTGGCCAGCCCCAGCAACTGAAGTGATGCAAAGTCTTAAAAAATGAAAACGCCAACTCTATTTAATCGCTACGAACTCACCCAAATCCTCTGGGATTTTAGAAAAGAGTTCTTGGTTGCGGGTGTGTTCAGCATGGTGGCAAATTTGCTGATGCTCACGCCAACCTTTTACATGTTGCAGGTCTACGACCGTGTGATGTTGAGTCAGAGTATGGGGACTTTGACTTTTGTGTCTGTCATTACCTTGTTCTTTTATGCGGTCTTGACTTTTTCTGAATGGTGCCGGACGCAATTGTTGGTTCGCTCAGGTGTGAGGTTGGATGAATTAATCAGCAAAAGATTGTTTCATGCAAGTTATGAGGCCTACCTCAACCCGCATGTGGCCAACCCGTCTCGCGCCTTCAATGACTTGACTGAGTTGCGTCAGTTTTTGACAGGCAATGGCATCTTTGCGTTTTTCGATGCACCTTGGGCGCCTATTTACATTGGTGTTTTATTCATGTTGCATCCTTGGTTGGGTTTCATGGCCATTGGCTTTGCTGCCGTTCAAAGCGTGTTGGCTTGGTTGGGAACTCGATCAACCAAGCCTGTTCAATTGAAAGCAAACCAAGCTCAACAAGATGTAGGCAGCTATTTGCAAAGTAAGTTCAGAAACTCTGAAGTCATTGAATCGATGGGCATGGTGGGCAATCTTTATCGGCGATGGGCCGGTAAGAACGCGTTGGCCATGGCGCGAGCCTTGAATGCACAAGCGGTTGCAGGCAGAGTAGTTGCTTGGAGCAAATTTGTACGCTATACCCAACAATCTTTGGCGCTAGGCGGCGGGGCACTTTTGGTGATTCAGGGTGAGTTGTCGCCCGGTGCCATGATTGCTGCCAATGTGCTGATGACTCGTGCATTGGCGCCCATTGATTTGATGGTGGGAACTTGGAGCGGATTTTTAAGTGCCAGAGAGGCGTTTGACCGTCTGCGAGATTTGTTGGAAGCCCATCCACAGCGCCAAAAAGTGGACATAGCGGCCATACCGCAGGGTGACGTAGTCTTGAAAAACGTCACATCTTCTGCGCCAGGCAAGATTGAGCCCATCTTGAAGGCCATCAATGCCATCATGCCGCAAGGAACAGTCACAGTTGTTTTGGGTGCATCAGGATCTGGCAAATCAACACTTGCAAAAGTATTGCTGGGCATTTGGCCGCAATCGTCGGGAGACGTGTTGCTAGATGGAAAGTCCATTGGCGATTGGGATCGAATGGCCCTTGGCCCGCATGTAGGCTACTTGCCACAAGACATTGAACTCTTTGAGGGAAGCATTGCAGAAAACATTGCCCGATCTGGCAAGGTGGCATCTGACATGGTTATCGCTGCTGCAGAAGTAGCAGGACTCCACCAAATGATTCTCAGATTCCCTAAAGGTTATGACACGCCCATGGGAGAGGCAGGTGGCTTATTGTCCGGAGGACAAAGACAACGAATTGCCCTTGCAAGAGCAGTGTACGGAGAGCCTGCACTGATTGTTTTAGATGAACCCAATGCCAACTTGGATGACGAAGGCGAAGCCGCTTTGGTCAGGGCGGTTCAAAGTTTAAAAGCCAAAGGTAAAACGGTGGTGCTGATCAGCCATCGACCCAATATCTTGAGCGTTGCAGATCGTTTGCTGATTCTTCACGAAGGCATTGTTCAGGCAAGCGGCCCACGCGATGGCGTATTGGCGGCACTTCAAAAACAGCGTGATGCAGCAAAAGCTGCCACGAATCCTTTATCAACTTGACCATTTATTGAGATAGTCATGACAAATACAAAATTAAATCAGTCTTTAAAATCTTTTGTTGAAAATGCCAAGGTGGTCAATTCATCGGAAGACAATGAAATACGCGCATCTTCCGATACACGCTCTGTCGCTAGAACCGGTCTTTGGATTTTAGGATTGGGCTTTGGTGGCTTCTTACTTTGGGCTGCACTTGCGCCTTTGGATGAGGGCGTACCCACGCAGGGCATGGTGACACTGGATACCAAACGCAAAACTGTGCAGCACTTATCCGGTGGCATTGTGAAAGAAGTGTTGGTTCAAGAGGGTCAGCAAGTTAAAGAGGGCGATCCCTTGATGCGATTGGATGGCGCAGTTGCGAAAGCCAATTATGAGGCTGTGAGGCAGCGCTATTTGGGTTACCGTGCCATGCAGAGCAGACTTTTTGCGGAGCAAGCAGGCCGTGACACCATTGATTTTCATCCGGATATTAAGGCCGCAGCCGATGACCCATTGATCAAGCAGCAAACCCTGACCCAACAGCAACTTATTCAAGCCAGACGTGCGGCATTGAACGCTGAACTGCAAGGCATAGAAGAGAGCATGCAAGGATTGAAAGAGCAATTCAATTCTTACCAAAATATCTTGGTACAAAGAAAAAACCAATTGTCCTTATTGACAGAAGAGTTGAACAACACCAGAGGCATGGTCAAAGAGGGCTATGCCCCTAGAAATCGACAATTGGAATTGGAGCGCATGGTTTCTGAGTCCAATGCATCGATTGCAGATTTAACAGGCAACAGTTTGCGTGTCACAAGGCAAATAGCGGAATTGGTTCAACGTTCGGTGGGCCGAAAACAAGAGTACAGAAAAGAGATTGAAACGCAACTTGCTGATGTGACCAGAGAGGTTCAGTCGGATGCTGAGAAATTTGTTTCTGTTTCTGCAGATTTAGAT
>CANFJC010000006.1 GCA_947447245.1 Comamonadaceae bacterium | reverse complement strand
TGTGCAATCAGTGCAGTTGAGGTACCACCCAAGTGATGAATTCACGTTAAGTACCTTATGACCACTTTGCTCCAGCATACCTCCAGGATCTGATAATGGAATGATGGTGCCGTCTACGATCACTCCGAATAAATCCGCGCCAGGGCCGCTCGTGTCTTTTGTAGAGTAAGTCCAGTCAAATGTGACGTTCCCTCGAACGCTGCCGTCATTGCTAAGGACTGCTACCTGGCAAGGCCCGGTCGCAAACCCGTATTGACCTCCCACACAGGCCGCACCATCAGATTTGACAGGGGTGCCATCGCCGCCTACAAGAGTAAATCCATCTGCAGTTTGCGTAGAGCTTCCAGGTTTTGTTAAGGTCTTAGAAGCCTCTGAAATGGACAAGGTCCATCGGTCGGAAGTTCCACCGCAGGCGGCTAGGGTGCAGATAGCGATTGCGCCCAAAAATGTGTGCCATATTTTCATGGTGAGATTCTCCACGTTAAGTTGTCGCAACTGTGCGAAATGGTTTGGGTCGCTAAATTATTTTAGAACTGTGCTGTCGTTTGCAGCTTTGATGAGGTCATCCCGGTCTTGAGCCAGCAAATATCCCTGAGCAAATGCATTGTTTGCTGCTGTTCTAACTGCTGCGACATAGCCATCATGGTTAACGTAGCGCTCTTCTAATGACAGGCGGGTATCGCCCGTGATTGAACGCTCTGCTTTTGTACGGGCGAAGGGCACATAACCGCCGATGTAGTTGCATACCTGACCTGCATGTGCGCCGGCTGCTGTAATGTTCCAACCCAAGTATGTACCCAGCGGGGCCATGACCAGCACCGTAGGCACTCCTCCGACTTCATTGCCATCAGCATCAACTTTCGGCACTTTCATTTGAATGACTTTTTTGATCAAAGGCGGAATGTTGGAAGGAACACCTGATGCATCGCTGTGATTGAAGCTTGCACCCCAGTCGTAGTCAAATACTGGGAATACAAAATTCTCTGGTGCGAAGATCGAGTCAGGAATGCCTCGTACGACGCTTGGAAAGCCCATGGCAGTCTTCGTTGGATTAACAAGATTTCCTCCAGTAAGCGTTGGATAGCGGCTAGGTGGAGGTGGTGTTCCGTTCAGAATCCAATTACGCAAAGCTAATCGAAGCACATTGACAAGTTGGGTTGAAGGTACTGGATTGGCCGCAAGAGTTCCTTGTCCATAGTTGTTTCCAGGGCACGTAACACCACCGGCTATTTGATGAGTAAACCCACCACTTCCACCGCCATGAGTGCTGCTGGGCACGTAATAGCGTCGAACGTTTCTTGTTAAAGGTATATCAGTGTCAGCGCTCGTACCAACCCACTCAGTGGTCATCTTTAGTGCAAAAACTTCAGCAGATCCAAAATGTTCAAAGACCTTAGGACAAGTATTGGAAACACTACATCGAGTGAAGATGCCTCGTGCCGGCAAATTGCGTTCAGTATCTGGCCAATCAACCCACCACTGAGCGCCCTCACTTCCCATCTGATAAAGCTCTAACACGCCATCCGGCTGAGCAAACCTCGAGTTTGCTGCAACACGCCTACCAGCAATTTGAGGCCAGGCACCGTCATGAACTTGGCGATTTGCTTCATCTTGGTTAAGTCCCATATAAATAAACTGACGGATCATATTGCCCGACTGAGAGCTCCCTCGAACGGAGCTTCCCTTGACAACCTTGGCTATTGGGTTAGCTGTACCTGTATCGTCTGCAGCTGCGTAACGGAAGAAAGAGCCCACATCTCGGAATGCTGCCATACCGACTCCCAATACGTAAGCATTGGTCCCGGTGTATACAAGCTGATAAACCTTGTTTGCTTGGAAGCCGTTTTTCAGGCAAACGTGAACTGGAAGGTTGTTAGGAAGATTGGCCGGGTTGATGTCGATGGGAGTACCAGGAAAAGGAGTTTTGGCATCACACTTAGCAAAAGCCCAGTCTCCAGATGCGATGGTCGCACCAGGTGTTATCACACCATTAACTGTTTCCTTATCGATAATCTGCAGCGTAGCTTTGGTAGTGTCAAGAGAGGCAGGCAAATAAGGTACTGGGCTGGTATTGCGGGATACTACAAGGGCTTGGGAGTCGGTTCCCGTTTGGTTAACGATTCGCGCAAGTACCTTACCGGTGACAAGCTGACCATTCTGGCGTGCCATCGGTGCATCAACCCAAAAGTTAGATCCGGTGGCGCGATTTGTGGGTATTGCAGTTGCACCTGAGTTGTCTGCCTGCCAACCGCTTGTAAGGCCGATGTCGCCTAGTTCACGTTCGACTGCTGAGACTGTTGCGTTGCCACCGCGGTTAGGTACATCGTGCCACATGAATCCGCTAGAGGCAGAAGTGTTGACTGGCTTAACAAGGGTAAACGCTGTTTCGTAACGTACTTTACCGTCACTGCCTACACCTAGAAGAATATCTGTAATCACTGCATTTTTTGGATCTGAAGGATCTAGTTCACCAAATGCACGGCCACGAATTTGCTCGTAAGCAAGAGTTTGTCCTGTGACTGTTGTCTTTGAGTCGATCACGATTCGAGTGACCCGTGCTTCTAGGGGTAAGCTAAATATTAGCCCTGTACCTAGCGCAATCAGAGCGCATGCCATTGTGTTGAGATTTTTCATTGGACGTTTCCTCATGGGCGAACCAATCGCCTAGTTGTTTAGACCTGCCTCTATGAAACTATGGCACTTAAAACTCCAAAAAATTAGCGGATAAACCCTTACCTGTACTACTCGGTAAATTTATACGTTAGCCAGTCGCTTGCTTACGTTGCTTCGTAGACTAAGCAGTAGATTCACGTTCCTTTACTCGGCCCCCAGTATCAGGGTTTACCTCGGTGCCGGTATTGCAAAATAGGCGTATCTTTGATTTTGAATATATGGACTATTTGTATCGCCCTAATTCGGGTATTGAAATTGAAGAAGGAGACTTTGAATGAGTACGATGGTTTTAAACAAAAGACTTGGGTTGAGGAAATCACTCCTGCTATTTGGGATTTCTTCGCTATTTTTGGCAACGACTTTAACTGGTTGCGGAGGAAGTAACAGCGATAGCACCAGTGCAGTAACTTCAACTACACCAACATCCCCACCTACGCTGGCTATTAAATCTTCACTACCGCATATGGTTAGTGGTGGTAGTGCGCTCATTGAGGCGGCACTTCCAGCTGATGTTAAAGCAGGTGAAACACTCTCAGTAACTTTAAACGGAACAGACGTTTCCTCTTCATTCAAAAGTTCATCTACGACAACATTACTAGGACTGGTTTCAGGCCTAGTCATTGGTGACAACACATTGAGTGCAAAGGTTGGAGGTTCCGCTGCAACCAACTTGACGCTCACTAATTACCCAATTTCTGGACCCATTACATCTGGTCCACAAATGAGCCCTTTCATTTGTAGCACTGGCACTCTTAAGTTGCCAGATGGCACGACATTGGTAGCAACGCCAAATGACCCAAATTGCTCTGCACAAACCAATGTTCAATATCAATATAGAACGACTGCAGGTGTCTACAAAACACTGACTGATACAAAATCAATTCCAGCGGATGTGAAGTTGATCAAGAATGCGGCAGGAGTCGATGTGCCCTACATCGTTCGCGTTGAAACAGCTACGATTGATCGCGGCATTGCACAAATGACCATCTTATTTGATCCAACTAAAGATGTTGAACCAACACCATTAACACCACCTAAAAATTGGAACAAAAAATTGGTTTATGGCCACGGTACTGGCTGCGTGGGGGGCTGGTACCACCAAGGCGCTGCTGGGTTTGGCTACAACCCTATGAACGACACTTGGTTGTCCAGAGGATATGCTGTTGTCAACAACACATTGAATCATCCAACCAACGCTTGCAACAATGTGTTATCTGGTGAAGCTGCGGCAATGACCAAGGAATACTTTGTCAAAAGATTCGGTGTGCCAACTTACACAATTTCAACAGGAACGTCTGGTGGTGCTATCGCCAGTTTGCAGTTAGGCGATATGTTCCCTGGGTTGCTTGATGGTGCTTTGATTGATGCGACATTCCCAGATGCACTAACGATTGCGCAATCTGGTGCTGACGCTCACCTGTTGAGTAATTACTTCTCCAGTACAGCGCCGTCATCGACGTCATTTACGGCTGCTCAAAAAACAGCAATTTCAGGTTATCTAGCTGAAATTACACTGTATGCAAATGGTAATCAAATGGGTCGTACCGATCCTGTACCTGGAAGAGTTGCGCCAACATTTCCAGGCCTTGGAAACTATGCTTCAGCTGTATGGAATGCTGCTGTACCTGTATCTATGAGATACGACTCTAATCCTAGTGCGCCTAATTTCACCGGTGCTCGTCCGACTATTTATGACGTGGGTGTGAATGTCTATGGAAAAGGCCCAAATCCTTTGGATACAACAGGCAAGTCGACAATTGGTTTGCGCACTTTTGACAATGTGGGTGTTCAATACGGTCTGTCCGCATTGAACTCGGGCGCCATTTCAGTCGCACAATTCCTTGATCTCAATGCAAGTGTTGGTGGCTTTGATACGGACGCTAACCCTGTCAGTTCTCGAACTGTCGGTGACTCAGGCGCGATATTGCGTGCTAATCAAAGTGGCTTACTCTTAAATGGTGGTGGTGGTTTAAGTGCTATCCCAATCCTAGATGTGAGTAATATTTATGGGGAAGACACTACCAATTACCACATGCAGTGGGAACACTTCGCTGCACGTGAGCGAGTTTTGCAAGCCAATGGCAATGCTGATAACTATGTGATGTGGAGGGGTGCAAGAGCTGCTTTAAGTCCAGAATCTATCGTTGCTTTTGAAAAATGGATGGATGCAATTGCAGCCGATAAATCAGCTGATCCACAAAAAACAAAGGTCGTTAAGAACAAGCCTGCCGACCTTGTGGACGGTTGTACTGATAAATCTACACCTAGCCAATTTATTGCTGAAAAACAAGTACTTGGAACTGCAGGGACTCAGTGTAATATCTTGTGGCCTTCTGGAAGATTCCCTCGTATGGAAGCTGGCGTTTCTTTAGCTTCAAACAATTTGAAATGTCAACTTAAGCCAATTGACTTGGCTGATTACAAAGTAACTTTCAATGCTGCTGATCTAAGTCGTTTGAGAAGCGTCTTTCCTTCAGGAGTTTGTGACTTCGCAAAACCAGGCGTGAGTTTCGCAAAGGTTGTTCCTTGGGCATCTTTCGGTCCATCTAAAGTTAACTTGGTTTTTGACATCACAAAATAACTTGCTAGCTTAGTAAAATTAAAGCCTTCGAGTCAAAAGCTCGGAGGCTTTTTAAATTTAAATGCGTACAAAACGCATCAGCCTGTTTGCTTTCAGTGCTGACTTCATGCTATTGGCTTGAAGTGATCATCAAGTGTCGTTTTACACAACGGTATGTGGTGGTGTCAGGATCACCTTGACATACCTCACCAAGAGTAATTACTACAATCGGAACCCTTGATGCATATCATTTATCAGTCTGTAAAGTTGGGGCAGATATGTTAGCAAAGTGTTCTACTTGCACCCTTATTTTTGATTGCACTGTAACGCAACGCTGAACCATAAGCACATGGGTCTAATGTGATGTCGCTGAGTGTTTGCCCGTTCGCTTAGGCGTAGCATAGGCATTTTGACCGCGACAAAAAGTGCTTGCTCTGTTAGAACTTTTGAATAAAGTTTCAGTCCTGAGAAGTCCCAAATTGCATGGACTTTGATTTGTCTTATTCACAAATCTTGACAAAATCATCAAGAATGTGAAACATAGAGTTTTTAAGCTGCAAATTTTTATCATTGCATTTGTGGAAAAATGATAAATCCAAGGATTTTCTATGAAACTCACACATCAACTTTCTTTCGGTCTGGGTCTTATGCTTGCCGCTGGACTGAGCATGAACGCGCTTGCCCAAAACCAGAGCGTTCCTATGCACCCCATGCACCCCATGCCGCCAGGGGCGATGTTCATGCAGGGCATGATTCCGCCTCAAATGGCTGAGCAACACATGGCTCAAAAACAGAGCCGACGCGCAGAGCACCGCGCAAAACGTTTACAAGAGTTGAAGGTTTTTCTTCAATTGCAAGACAATCAAGAAGCAGACTGGTCTACTTTTTCTGCTGCGCTACAAAGCCCCATGACTCGCCCCTCGCCCATGAATCCGGCTGAGATGGAAAAACTCACTACGCCAGAGCGCATCGAAAAAATGATGGCCATGAAAGCGGCTCGTGACGCACAAATCAATTCACGCATGAATGCCGTCAAAACTTTTTATGCCAAATTGAATCCGCAACAACAAAAAGTTTTTGATACGCATGCCAGCAAAGCCATGAAACGACATGGCATGGGCCCAGGCCATCGCGGTTAGAGCTGGAAATTAAATCCAAAGATGAAAAAATACTTTTCGTCTTTGGCAATACTATGGTTCATTCAATTCACAAGTACTGCCGCGATTGGGCGAGATTTAATTAGCATACAACGCCAAGATTCAAAGACAGTCTCGGCAATGGTCTACAAGCCCAATGCAAGTGAATGCAAAGGCGTTGCAATTATTTCGCATGGCGCAGGTGGGTCTGAAAAAGGCTATACCTATCTTGGAGCAGCCATGTCTGACTTTGGCTATCTTGCCGTAGTTGTTGGTCATCAAGAAAGTGGACTTCAAGCTGTGCAAGAACAGATCAGCGGAAAAATACTCAGTGATGGCTTAGCCAAACTTATTACAGACCCAAACGCTTACCAAGCTAGATTCATGGACATAGCCGTTGCCAAAGAATGGGCTCAAAGTCAGTGCAATTCAAAAGATGCTGTATTGATTGGACACTCCATGGGCGCAGCTACCGTGATGATGGAGGCAGGCGCACGCAACAAATTAAATATTGCTGAAGAGTCTAAGTTCAAGGCTTATATTGCCATTTCGCCACAAGGTTCTGGATTGATATTTCCTGAAAATGCATGGAGCGATATCAATCAACCTGTATTGATGCTGACGGGTACTCAAGATAAGGAATTGGGTGGTTTATCTTGGGAAACAAGAACCGAGCCATTTAACAATATGAAATCAAGTTGCAAATGGCTAGGCGTCATTGATGGTGCAACGCACATGAATTTTGCTGGACGAGGCTTATCTAAAAAAACGGAGTCATTAACTGTGCAGGTCATCCGTGAATTTTTGAACGCCGTCCAAACCAGTGATTGCAAACAATTGATTGAAGTACCTGGGATGAGGATATCGGTAAAGTGAACGAAGCTTGAATGTAAGGATTTTTGAACGAAGTTTAGGGCCCTCAAGGAGGTGCGAGGATGCGTTAGATTGAAACTCCCCCGCTTGTTTTAATCTATATGCATACAAATGACTGTTGCAGATTAGTTTTCAGTACTGGGGTAGTGCTACCGAACCTTATCCCTCTACCTCGTGCAGCGAGTTGTATGGGTGCCATGTTGGGCAAGAAGGAACAGGGCCACATTGTCACGCAGACGGATATCAAAGTGGACAAGCTGCAGGCCATGGCGTCTATTCCGATAGTGATTTTTTAAATGCTAGGCATCCTCCTCTAATCGGATTTGCTAGAGATGGTGTCGCATGATTCGCTAGGTACAGAAGTACAGATAGATCAATGACAAGCTACGATACAAGCTTGGAGCCTTTTGGGGGACATCGTCACGATAGTATTGGCTTTCGCTTTCATTATCATGCCCATTTGATTCAAAATTATGCGCTTACTGATCAAAATGGGAAAACATATACACCTGATATTCCTTCACTCACAAGAGGTGCTTACATTGGAAACATTAATTCAGATTCATATTTTTATCATCCAACTGCGAGCCCGTTTCAATTAAATAAATATTTGGGTGGTACGGTTACAGTGGCGCCTTCAAAATAGAAAAATCACTTTGCCTTTGGCTATTTCACGGACCTGACCAGTATAGAGTAATAAGCAGAAGTGATTTCATTTCTTTGTTGCTTGGGCTTCTACGCAAAGCAGTTTTGCTTGCTCTGCTTTTTCTTTTCCAATTTGCTTTATCAATGAAGCGATACATTTATCAACTTCACTTTTTACTTGGGCTTCTACGCACAGTAGTTTTGCTTGCTCTGCTTTTTCTTTTCCAACTTGTACTGCAAATTCATTGATACATTTTTCAACGCCACTTTCACACCCAACTAAAGCCCAAACCAAAGTGATTAAGACAAGGATTAATTTTTTGCTGAGATCTATTTTCATCTTTTTCTTCTACTTTAAAATTTAAGAGTTGAATGATATTGCTCCGAATGTTCAACAATTTTTTTGCATTTATAAAAGTCAAGTCTAATCGCATTAATGAACTTTAACCAACCCGATCAATGTTTAGATTGCGAGAACTGATGAGTGCTTGAGTTTTCGAGTCAGGGGCACTTTTGACGAATGATTCTACGAGAACACATCTAGGTTTGTAACCTAAATTTATCTTGTTTGATTCAAAAAATTGAATTAGTCTAGGATAAATTCTTTAAATGCCAAATTTTTGTATGTACATCATGACACAAAGAGCACTTTTCCTATTTTTAATAGCTCTAGCGGCGGGTTGTGGTGGCGGTGCTTCCCCAGCGGGTAGTTCGGCCAATAGTGCAACAACACCCACGAATCAAAGCGGAACAAACAACACCAATAGCGCTTCAGAGTCCTTGGACTTCATATCATTTTGGAACCAAACAATTTCAAATGAATATTCGAATGTAGGAACCATGACTGGCTATTCGTATAAAGATTTTAGAAACGTGAGCTTGCAATCCAAAGTAATAGGCATTGATAAAACAAATCAAATAACAACTCTTGAAATTACTCAAAATAATCATGGCGCTCAAAATGGTGATATTTTATATTTAAGTGGTATAAATAAATCATTGCACGGAATAATTAGTCAAAATTACAATAACTCTTTTTCAATTGAATTAAAAAATCTAGATGTTTATAGAATATTTATTAAAGGCATAGCTTCACAACCTGACCAAGAGAATTTTTTTGCTGATGTAACTTACAAGTATAAAGAGTGCACCGGTAAGCAAAATATAAATCAATCTCCAATCGAATTAACCACTATATTAGTTGATGGATACACATTATATAAAACTAAAACTGAAGTAAATACTGTCCTTAACAATTGCAGCCCTCCTTCGAGTCAATTTGTTACAAATCGTTATTATAAAATGGTAAATTGTTCTAATTGTGCTACAGATTATCAGTTTGTTCGACAAGAAATAATTGGAGGTCTTTATTCAGAGCCGGATTCTAAATTTAAGCTACCCGATGGATTAATTAAAATTGGAGATTCAGGTCAAATTGGTACGCTAAATTCATATTCAAATTCTACCAGGGTCAATAATCAAGGAAAATCTGTAATTTCATATGAAACTTATTTTGAAGGTTGTTGCTCTCCAGTTGTGGTTGTGAAATCAAAAACATATGATTCTAATGGAGTTGCTACTGTTGAAGTTAAAGACTATTATTCTAAAATAATTGCAAAATCTGAAGTTCCCTATAGCTTAACTAAAACTGTTGCCTCATACTTTAATTTAAATAGAAATGAAATGGTAGTTGAATTTTCTTCGAAAAAATAAATAATTAATAATTTCAAAATCTATAAATAATCGTCTGAGTTAGCCCCCTGAATGACAGTCCCATCGGTATTCCTTAAACTAAGAACTAGGAATAAGACTATGGATATGACTATGTCATCAATAAGACCTAACCGGGTGGAAGTGGTCACCAGTGTTCAGCGCCGCAGGCGCTGCGTAAACTCCCCAAAAGGATAACAATATGAAAATAGAGGCTTCCATTTATTTAAGGATAAGAAATGAGGAAGTCAAAGTTCACGGCAAGTCAAATTTTCGGATGCCCCACAAGCATGGCCTCTACAAGTTCTTGCACGGCCAATGCTTCTTGGGCGGTGGCAAGCTTGTGAGCTTGGCCGCTTAGCCAGCGATCTACTTCACTCAGCTGGCGCTGCAAGGCGCTGCTGCGAGGGTCTTCTTTCGACCAGTCAAGTGCCTCTTCCCATGCGCTGCCGTTTGAGCGCCAAAGTTGGTAGAACTCTCTGAACTGGTAGCTCATGCGGCTGCCGCGCACAGTCACTTCTTGTCGATCGGGCTGCATGCCACCGGTGGTGCCCATGACGGTCACAGGAAGGCCTTCTGCTGTTGTAAGCCGAGCCAGCATGTCTAACTCACACAAGGCGGGGTCTTGAGGGTAGCGTGGCGAGGCATGCTCCAGGGTCAATGGGCCCAGAAAGCGTCCAGCCAAAAACAAGAAATGCGATATGACCTCTCGGGTATAGCCGCCTTCATGGCGAAAGCGCAGCCAATCGGCATCCTTTTGCCATGCGCGGGGCCAGGCGGAGTAATTCACAACAATGTCGATTCCAAGCAACTCGCCTGTTTCCCCAGCATGGATAGAACGTGACAGCTCTTCAAAGCCACGCGAGGCGGCTTGCGTGAAATTCACCACACTGGGCAAATGAGCCTTGGCCAATTGCTTTAAGAGGTCTCGGCTTTGGACGTTGTCAGTGCCCAAAGGCTTTTCCATGAAGACGCCTTGCCTATTGGCCGCAGCCTCTAATGCGTAGGTTTTGCGAGGCCCGGGGGGACAAGCCAGGTACACCACATGCGCTTCGTGCATGGCTGCTTGGGGGCTTTGCGCTATGGGTGCGTTTGGTGAAATGATGCGTGCTTTGGCAACGGAGTCAGCCGAGGGATCCCAAAGGCCGCACACTTCAAAATCAGGGTGGCGCAGCACGTTTTCCAGCATGCGCCGCCCCATGATGCCGAGCCCGATGATGGCAAATTTATGTTTCATAAAAGTCTCCAGATGAGTCTGAGCTTAACAAATATTCATCATCTGAAACGGAAAAAATAAGGCCGAGCTACATGACCCAACACTGGCATTCCCCTAATTTAAATTAATAGCGCATAGAATGAACAATCTTATTTGGCGTAAGTTAATCTAATCACGATTCAGGTAGGCCTGTTATGAATGAAAATATGCTTAAATTTTCAGTTGATGCTGAAAGGCTTGGCAAATTAGGGTCGAATTTTTTGCAGTCAAAAGATGGTCAAGATGCGCTTGCCTCTGGAAGCTTGAAAGGTCACGATCGACTTTTTATTTCATTGGCTTCAAGCTCAATCCTCAACACAACTTTATTTATACCGGGAAAAAAAATCATTGAAACTGGCGAGCAATTTGATGATGCTTACCTTGTTCTAAGCGGCGAAATTCAAATTACGCAGAAGGACAAATCATACAAACTAGGCGCTGGTTCTGTGATTGGTTTGTCAGAAGGCATGGTGGGCCTTGCTTCTAAATTCACGGCTACTGCAATGACAAGTGTCAAGGTCAAAATTATTCCTTTCCATCGCGTAGATGCTGTTATCAAGGTTCTGCCGCCGGAACTCAGAGCAATTTTGGTCACCATCATCAAGCGCAATTTGGCGCCTTAACGGAATGCGAGGCGTCAATTGAGTGAATTTAAATTAGAGAAATTTCCAGATGGGCAATTTATTTGCAAATCGGGTGACCCTGCTACGCATCTTTATTTTTTGCAAGAAGGTGAAGTCGAATTGGTAAGTGCAACAGGCCAAGCGTTTGGAGTCATTCCACAAGGCCAATCTTTTGGTGAGGCGGCCATTTTGAGGGGGGGGATTCGGGGTGCATCTATCCGAGCCAAAGGCGATGTGGTTTGCCAAGTCATCGCCAATGATCAAGCCGCAGAGCTTTTAAGCAGTTATTCACCTTTGCTTGTTGTCATCATGGAAGCTCTTTTGCTTCAGCAGGCCATGAACAATGCCATTAAACACGCTTGATTCAGTCATGACTGAGAAGTCTTTGCTTCAATATTTGGACTTAAAAGACGAGCTTTGGTATGAGTGCCTAGAGGCATCTTATGGTTTTCTTAGAAAATCATGGTCTGGCAATTGGGTAGGAATGCCACGAGTGCTTGATGAATGCCTGAAGTTTTTAAATCTTCAGGAAAATAATTTGTCTGAGGCTGGTAGATGCATGTTGGCGGCAGCTAAAAGTGTTGCCATTGAAATAGAAAAACATGTAGAAAACTTGTCAAAGCTAGCGGAGCCAAAATATCACAACCGTTTGCATTTTGCAGATGCGCTAACGTCCATGAGTATTCAATTGGCAATTTTGCTTGAACTGAAGAAAGAAGCAAATCAGGATTGGATGGTTTGTGCATTGCTGACATGCATTTCACATGATTTGATGCATCCTGGTCAAGTTAATCGGGTTGAGTCGGAAATAGAAAAACTTTCGGTTAATTCTCTACAACCAATTTTGACAATTCATGCGATACCCAATGAATGGCAAAAAGTCATCGAAGCAGCAATCATCCGATCAGACTTTGCAATTGTTCATCGCAATCACGCGAGTGTTGTCGGTCAAAATTTTGAATGGAATTTAGATTGGCTCTGTGTTTTATTGAACGAAGCCGATGTGATGGCCAGTGCATCTTCAAAACACGGACCTGAATTAGGCGAGTCTTTAGCGCAGGAGTGGCGCTTGATTGACTTTCCGGGTCACAACAGTGTGGCAAGCCTTGAAGGAAGAAAAAACTTTTTAAAGCAATTGACCTTTTCCTCCCCTGCCTCCATGGTTTTAGGGCTGCGTGAAAGAATTGCGGATGAAATTCAATCGATGGCGTGATCTTCTCAACCGAGTTGAAGCTTCATGTAATTGACTGTTGTTCAAGGGGGCTATTTATAGAACCTATGAATAAAGTTTGGGCCGTCTCTATAGAATAAGGCCAATGTGTTGTAACTTGCCTTAGTTAGTTTCTAGAAACTTGGCAAAAAATTATTTTGCGCAATTAAATGAGATCCAAGGAGACCCATTAATGAAAATTTACAACTTGATCATTGCTGCAGAAAAATGTATTTTGTTTTTCATTGCACTGCTCACGGTTTTCAGCGTTGGCGCTGAAATGTACGTCGTGATTCAAAATGGAAAAATTGCCTTAACTGATCTGCTACTGATGTTCATTTATGCAGAAGTTTTGGGAATGGTGGCGGCTTTCTATCAGTACAGAAAAATTCCAATTACCTTGCCTATTTTCATCGCAATCACTGCACTTTGCCGACTGATTATTCTTCAGGGTAAAGGGATTAGCACCGTTGATTTGATTTATGAAGGATGTGCCGTACTGCTACTTGCAATTTCCACGCTGATTATTCAATACGGTATAGGATTGACAAAAAATAACGATGAGCAAGACAAGTAATTTTGATATCTGGTCAAACTTAAGAAGTTCGCAGCAAAAGGGTCAAGCACCATGCCCTTTGATATAGGTTTCAAGAAACTTGATTTGATTGCCTTGAAGTTCAATGATATTTTTGACGAGGTCGCCAACAGATATAACGCCCACCACTTTGTTTGATTCAAGCACAGGTAAGTGCCTGATGTGCTTGTGAACCATGATGGCCATGCACTCTTCTAATGAGTTCGTGAGTTTCACGGTCAGAGGATTTGGCGTCATGATTTTCGCGACCGTCACTTCTGAAGGATTGTGGTGAGGTAGCAATACTTTGATGGCGCAATCACCCTGAGAGACAATTCCCTTCAATTCGCTTTCATCAATGACCAATACAGCTCTGACGCGAAAATCGCGCATGATTTTCAAGACATTTTCTACGGGGTCAGATGACCGAACAGAGAAGATTGTGTTTGATTTTTGATCAATGATTTTTTTTACAGTGGTCATGAATGCCTGCCTTGAAAAATGAAACTACTTCGTCAGTAGTTCCTGTCTAATGAATTAGACAATGCCTTTTGTACTTTTCAAAAAGTAACATCTTATAGCGAGTTCTTTAAATAGTCCAACAAAATTGAGTTTGGCGCGAGAACCCGTTACTGATTTTTAGACTGTTGCTTAGCAATTCGAGCCTCTATGATGTCACGATTTTTCTTGGCGTTTTCATCGCCTTTCCTGGCTGCCTTGTGGTAATAGTTCAAAGCCTTTTGGGAGTCCATCGGAACGCCTTGCCCATGATCGTACATAAAACCGAGATTAGACAGTGCTGCTGGAAATTCTTGCTCGGCTGCCAATAAGTACCAGCGCAGTGATTCGGGGAAGTTGAGCGGTACCCCGTGAGCGTTGCCGTACATGAAACCCAATTTTGATTGAGCTTCTGCGTTTCTATGCTTAGAAGCCAGTTTGTACCATTTCATGGCTTCAGCATAATTTTGTTCTGTGCCTTGGCCCTTGTCGTACATTTCGCCAAGTCTGATTTGTGAATTGGTATGTCCTTTTAAAGCAAGCAACTGAAACCAATGCATGGCGTCATTAAAATCTTGCTTCACACTGATGCCCATTAAATAGAGATGACCAATTCTGTAGTGCGCCTCTACGTGCCCTAAATTGGCTGCCAATTTGTACCAACAAATGGCTTCCATATCGTCTTGCTCTACGCCGCGGTGTAGTTCGTACATGAGCCCAATGTAAAATTCTGCAGCAGGGTGTTTCTTTTCAGCAGACAACTTGTAGCACCTCATGGCCGCTTGAAAGTCTTGCTTCACGCCTAAGCCATTTTCAAGCATTTCTCCTAACCTGTTGAGTGCTTCTGCATTACCTTCTTTTGCAGCAAACTCCAACCAGTAAGCTGCTTTTGCATAATCTTTAGCGGTACCTTGTCCGCGCTCATACATTAACCCAAGGTAAAAATGAGCTTCTGTTTTGCCTTGCGCTGAGGCTAATGTAAATGCACCAAATGCCTGCGCATAATTCTGCGGCACGCCTTGCCCTTTGTAATAGATAAGCCCTAAGTTGAATTGCGCCTCGGCCTCACCCCTGGCCGCTGCCTCGCCTTCCTTTTTGTATTCAGCCTCAATCTCAGCGTCAATGGCTTGCCGCTGTAATACGAGTTCTTCTATTCGGGTCATGCAAGATGGTGGGGTTGATTCTGAGTTTCATGGGCATCCCCATTGTGGACGTGTGAACCATTAATAGCAATTATCAAAACTTAAGTTGCTTCAAAAGCTGGATATGAAGTTGATTCACAGTCCGATCAATTCAAGCTCAAGGGCTATCCATCTCTAGAACACCCGCAAGTCGCAACTTGAACTTACAAAGCAAGGGTTTGGCCTTATATCTAATTCAACTTTTAAACTGCAATTTCAGTTGGGCAATTTGTCTTGAGTTCGTTACTCAAAGGAGCTTGGTCATGAACACGCTGTGCGGATCAAGCTTGTAGTCACCAAATGGTCCGCAGATTTCAAATCCGTTTCTCAAATACATTGAGCGTGCAGCTGCGAATGATTCTGACGATCCTGTTTCTAAGCTCAATTTTTTCAAACCTCTTGCGCTAGCTTCTGTCACGATGTGAGAAAGAAGGGCTTGACCAACGCCTTGACGCAAGAACTTTTCTCGGGTTCTCATTGACTTGACTTCACCGTGCAGATGATCAAGCGTTTGAAGGGCACCACAGCCGCAAAGCTCAGCACCCAACCACGCGGTCCAAAAAGTAATATGGGCTTGTCGTAGCTTGTCTAAGGGTAATGCGTGAACACTTTCAGAGGGTGTGTTAGCAAGCATACCTGCCATGTGTTCTCTCACAATAGATTGAGATTCATCGCTTGATAGATCGTCTTTGCGAATCAGAATTTGCATTTGAAAACACCTTCCAACTTTGAGTCCAAATTAATTTAGCCGTTCTTCAATGCAAATTAAATACGCTTGGCCCGACCAATTTTCGTTAAAAAGCAGTAATTTTTTCTACATTTATTACTGAGAAAATTTTTACTTGCATATTTATTGCAATGTAGTAATAATTTAGACAAGCCATTAACTTTCTGTAATGTATGGCCGGGCAAGAGTTATTGATGGCATCAATAACTCCCCAAAACCAAAGACTGACAAGTTGTAAAGGGGTTGATATGACTACCAGCGGAGAAAGAATTTTTGAAATTGCTTGTGGCTGCTTTATTGTGATTTCGCTAGCAACTGGCTTGTTTTTGCTATTCAAGTAAGTACGCGCTAACAAATCTACGTCAATAGAAGTGAGCCTAGGTGTACCAAGGCCGCTAACAGGGCCAGCGCCAAGCCCACAGCACTTCTGGGGCGCAGCACCATTTCTGCCACCACTTGGGTCGGAAAAGAATAGGTTTGCTGCACTGCGGCATGCTTAAAGGGATGTGCCTTTAGAAATTTGCCATTTGTAGCTAGTTTCATCATGTCGCGCCGGCTACGGTATCTCATCATGCCTGCAATAGACCAGCCTGGATCTGGTGGTGCATTCCAAGCGTCAATATAGCCCGCCACTTTGCGGGCGGCTACCACAGGGTGCCCGCCACCAGACAGCAATACGCCGACAAATTGTTTGACATATTCTTGCAGCAAGTCTTGTGCAGGTGTTGGCTTTCCTGTGAAGGGGTGGGCCACAGGGTGGGGAAACAGCTTGACGAGGTTGCACATGACAAATTCTTTGCCGTCGTCAGCTTCCAGAAACTCTCGCAATACAGCTCGGTCGGTATGGTGAGGCCCCGGCAAATCAGCAGTGATGTTCATGAACTGTTCTATCTCTTTTGAGCTTAATGGACCACTCCAGTTGTCGTACCAAGCGCGAAAGAGGATGTATGCCAGAAGGGCGGCAGGCCAAGCCCACCAAAAACCCAGTGAGTGTGCTGTGGTCATTGCAGATTTCCAATTTCAAAAAGTGAATGGACTAAAAGTTTCGAAGCCAAGGTAAATCATGGCAAATTTTTTTTTGAGTTTTTTCGTGAGCGCCGCTTCTATTCTAAGTGGCCTCATCTGTTGCCCGCATGTCAAGCTGTATTAATATCTGAGTCATCTCTTTGGGATGCGAAATACAGATGTATCAAAAATGGCTATTGACGCTTGTCTTACCAGCCCTCGGCCTTGCCGAATTACGAACAGTATGAAAAAGAACGCGAAGTATTGAAAAAGTAAACCATTTCAAATGGAAGTTTCAGCCATTTTGCATATGCCTTCAAAAAAACAAATACCAGGGCAAGGACTTGTCATCTTTGCCAAGAACAAAGATCAAGTTTCTGCGTTTTACAAGCAGGCCTTAGAGCTTGAAGCCGAAGAGTCTGAAAAGACACACGATTTGTTGGTGGGTCATGGGCAGGAGCTTGTGGTTCACGCTATTTCTAAGGCCTACGCAGCTAGCATTGAAATAAGTTCTCCACCCACGCCCAGAGAAGAGACACCGCTTAAACCAACTTTTGTGGTTAAAGATCTAGAAGTGGTCAGGGCCGCCGCTCAAAAAACGGGTGGTTTTTTGAAACCACTCAAGCAGGCTTGGCGCTTTCGAGGATTCATTGTTCTTGATGGCTGGGATCCTGAGGGTAATGTTGTTCAATTCAAGCAGATAGACCAAAATACTTAGTTGCCCGGCTTCTTATAGTAGCAGAATCAATTTGCAATCAATATGAAATCTATTTTTTCAAAAATCAAAAACATTTACACGCTGATCAATCGTGGCATTCTCAAAGTTTCCGATTGGATGTTCCAAAGCTTTCGAGTGGCGCTGGTTTTGGGTGCTGTTCTTTATGCGGTGGGCATAGGCTGGCTGGTTTTTTATTCAGACAAAGTCAGCCTAGACGATCACACCGTGTTGGTCATGGACTTAAAAGGCGCATTGGTTGAAGAATCGCCTGGCGGCTTGAAGGACAAGTTCATTGGCGAAATTCAGGGCAATGCCACAGAGACTGTTCGTTTGCGCGATGTGGTGATGACCCTGGAGCTGGCAGCCAAAGACAAGCACATTGACAAAGTGCTTTTGAAGTTAGACGATTTTCAGGGGGGTGGCTTGGTTTCTTTGCGTGAGGCTGCCAGCGCCATTGAAAAATTCAAAGCGTCTGGCAAGCAAGTGGTGGCTTGGTCTACCTTTTACGATCAACGCCAATATTATTTGGCGGCACATGCCAATCAAGTTCTTTCTCACCCGATGGGGGGTGTGTTAATTGAGGGCCTGGGTAGAAATCGCAATTACTACAAAGACGCCTTAGACAAGCTGGGTATCAAAGCCAATTTAATTCGGGTGGGTCAATTCAAGTCTGCGGGAGAACCTTTCGTTTTGAACGCGCCATCTCAGCAAGCCTTGAAAGCAGAAGCTCATGTCTACGATGCCTTATGGGCTTTGTACACAGGCGGCGTAGAAAAGGCCCGCAAGTTACCTGCAGACAGCATCAATCAAAACATGGGCAAGCTGCCTGATGCGCTCATCAAGGTTAAAGGCAATGCAGCTCAATTGGCCCTTGATTGGAAGTGGCTCGATGGCTTGCAGACTTTTGAGTCGTTGCGTGAAACGCTTATGAAAGACGTTGGCAAAGACGAGGACATTCAATCTTTTCGTCAGGTTGGCTGGAAAGACTACCTTGTCTCTGAAGTCAAAAAAGTCAAAGGTGAGCACATTGCCATTGTGGTGGCAGAAGGTGAAATAGGCGATGGCCGTGCACCTGCTGGGAAAATTGGCGGCATCTCCACTTCTGAGCGCATTCGCAAAGCCACCGAAGACAAAGATGTCAAAGCCATTGTGCTCAGAGTTAACTCACCAGGCGGCAGTGTTTTGGGCTCTGAGCTCATTCGAGATCAGCTGCAAATTGCCAAAGACAAAGGCAAGCCTGTCGTAGTTTCCATGGGCAACTTGGCAGCATCAGGTGGTTATTGGATTTCCATGGCATCCGATGTGATCGTTGCCGATCCTGCCACCATTTCGGGCTCAATTGGCGTGTTTGCCATGTTGCCCACAGGTGAAGGTTTGATGAGCAAAATTGGTGTGAACACGGGGGGCTACCAAACCAGTTGGCTTGCCGGTGCTTACGATCCTAGAAAAGCGCTAGACCCTCGCATGCAATCTTTGGTTCAATCGAGCATTGAACACGTCTATGCCGATTTCATTGGCAAGGTGTCGCAAACTCGCAAACTCGAGTTGGCCAAGGTTGATGACTTGGCACAAGGCAGAATCTGGACAGGCGCTCAAGCGCTTGAGCACAAACTCATTGACAAGCTTGGTAGTTTTTCAGATGCCGTAGAAGAGGCCAGAGTGCTTGTCGCAAAACTTGAGGGTGCTAAAAAAAGTGACAAAGAGCTTCCTATTAAATATGTCGGGCCCAAAACTTCACCCATCGAAAGATTTGCTCAAAAATTCTTGGGGCAGTTCGGATGGGTTGCGGGTGAATCCATGGCCATACCCAATTGGAGTGTGATGTCAGGGCATTCTGGGCCTGATGCTTTGTTGTTGAATACCTTGGGCCAAGACCTCAGTTGGCTGCAAACGGTCATTGAAAAGAAACAGCCCTTTGGTGCTGCAGCGCATTGTTTGTGCAATGTCTCGCCTTAACAAAGTGAAAAATTCCGGCAATGCCAAGTTGGCATTGTTCATGGTGGCTGCATTATTTTTAATCTGGCTGGTTCAGCCTAGGCTTTCTCAATGGGCTGGTCCTGATCAAAATGCAGCTCCACTTCCTAAGGCGGATGTGAATCAGAACCAAGCAGAATCAAAGCAGACTGCAACGCCCACGGTCCCTGCTTTAATGCCTGGCGTTGATCCGTTTAAAGCACACATTGAGAAAAATGGCTTGGCGCCGGTCCCAGTCACAAACTCAGCGTCGAACTCGCAAAACACTTCAGCTGGCATCATGAATTCTCCAGCTGGCAACCCCGTCACTCAACCTGGCGCAGATCCGTTCAAAGCATTCCTAGACAAACAGAAACAGCAATCGAAAGATGCTGGTGTTTCCCCATTCGGGAAATAAATTACTTCACTGTACCGCCCATGTATTTGTTATTGCTGAAATTGCTGTTCGTTCTGAAAAAAGGAATGCTGTTAGTTTTGCCTATGTAGGCACCCTTCATCAGCACATCCATGTTGGTTGTGTATGTCAACAGCTCTGCCTTGTGATTGCTCACTCGGTGTGCATGGTAGTGATAACCAATGTTGTCGTGATCATGAGCGCCAAAGGCATCGAGAGGTGTGTTGTAACCCAGCATGCTTTTGTCACTGCTTCTGTATTTCCCAAACAAGGCAATGCCATCATAGCCAAAGCCAATTAAGGGAGGGTGTGATTTATTGACGTAATCTGCGTCGCCGTATACACCCAAACTAAACCCGGACTGGTAGCCATCAAAGTGGCAATGCGGCCCGCCGCCCCCTTGCCCCACATGACAGCCACTGGCTGAAAGCTCTCCCATCAAATGTGATGGAACCAATGTGTTGTTATAGGCCGGAAACATCACAGAGCCATCGATCAGAATGCCGTTGTCTGCTGCGTCGGCATAGGTATAAACGTCGGCTATCAGAGACGGCTTGGTTCTGTCTGTCCATAAGTTTTTAGTGAAGGTGTTGTCAGTCACAGCGTTGACGACACCATAATTCTTCATAGGTATGGTGGTGACATAGTTTTCCAAATTGGAAAATCGGGTGACCTTAGAGCTAGGATAGGCGCCCGACCCATCCCCTGGAGGATGTGGAATATCTTTCAATCCATTGGGCGAAGCTTGATTGCCATAATTCACCACCACCATAAAGGGGTGGTACTTTCCTGCCGTATCTTTCTCGTTGGTGAAGTACACATAGGGCACCAAATTTTGGCCAGGTGTGCCGTCCGAAATGGTATCACTCACCAATTTGTGCGCCAGTGTGGCGTCTCTGTAGGCAGAATACAAAGCCGTTGAGTATCTTAATTTTTCACCTGATGCTTCTACGGCAGTTTTAATGCTGGCCAGCATGGCGTCTGCGCTTGCCTTGGTGGCTGAATCAGATCCGGGGTTAGAAACTTGGCTTCTATAAGTCGAGTTAACTTGTCTGAAGATGTTGCCTGATGTGCCTTCAGTCGCGGCCACTGAATTCTTAGAAAGAAATGGCGCAGGATCGTTCGTGACGAACGCCACTTTCTGGGGATTTAAGAATTCTGGAATTCCAAAGTCAATAGCGGAGTGATAGACATACAAAGGCGTAGCCATTGATGCTTGGGAGACCAATTGGAAAAAACCGTTGCTTAAATTGACGTAATAATTTGCAGCTGTAAATGATGTGTCTTCTGTATAGCTCACAGCATGTGTGGTGCCGCCTTTGTCAGAGTTGGCTGTGGTGTAAGCGTACTTGTAGCGTTTTTTAGCCTGCCATCTTTTGGTGGCACTGTCATAGGCAAAAGTCACATAGCCATACAGTGAGCTGGCTTTGCCAAAGTTATTTCTAAACTTGAGTCTGTTGCCATCTGCTGCATCAAAATCAATGGCATTGTTGGGATGAAGGTGCGACTCTATGCGAAAGTAGCCAGAACCATCGGCCACCACTTGAACGAGCTTTTGCAAATAGCTGCTGTAAGTGGTGTTGGATGCCATTGTGCCAACTTCTACAGCATAGCCATTGGCTGCGCTGTAGGTGGCTCCTACTTGCATGTAGTTGGCAGTGTTGCTTTGTGTGGCTGCGTCAGAAATTAAATATCGGTTCCGATTGGTCAATGTATTAGCCAATGACATGACACCGGGCGCATAGTTGGCTTGTATGGCACTTAAATAATTGGCTGGCCCGTAATACACAGCTGCAGCGGTGTTCACAGAAGTTGAGCATTCAGCCTCTGTGGCGCATTCAGCGCCTACTTCTAAAATTTTGCCTACCGTAATGACCACGTTGTAATAACTTGTATCACCTACAAGTACTTCAGGAATGGTTAACTGATTGTTTGTTGCGTTGTAGACATCGTATGAAGGTGCTGATGGGTCTTTGGTGCCCACACTCACAATGCTGTCTACATTGATTTGCACATTGGCGTAATACCTACTGTTCACTTTGACCAAAGGAATGTTCAGTATGTTGCTGGTAAAAGAATAGGAGTCCGCTGCAAAACTGCTTGTGCTAAAGACCAAGCAGCTTAGAAAAGCAATTACTTTCCAATTTTTCATAAGAGCAGCAGCTTATTTTTGTAAATGTTGGGCCAGCAACAAGGCGACATGGATGGCGTCTCTATCTGCTCCATCCATGATTTGATGCCGGCAACTGGTACCGTCTGCCACCACGCAAGCATCTTGGCGGTTTCGAATGCTAGGCAACAAGTTGGCCTCTGCCATTTGCTTTGAAACTTCCAAATGTGAGGCTTCATAGCCAAATGAGCCCGCCATGCCGCAACAGCTGCTTTCAATCAAGTCCACCTTAGCGTCTGGAATAAGTTGAATCACTTGCGTCACTGAGGGCATCAATCCAAAGGCTTTTTGATGGCAATGGCCGTGCACCAAAATCGGTTTTTGAGCGGGTGCTAATTTGGCCTTGAGTGAATCAAGTTTCCCAGCTTTGTTTTCTGCAGCTAAAAATTCTTCAAACAACACCGCATGTGCGGCCACTGTGTCAGCTATTTCACCCAAGCCCATGACCAAAGACTCGTCTCTGAGGGTTAAAAGGCACGACGGCTCTAGTCCCACAATGGCAATGCCTTTTTGTGCGAAAGGCAGCAATGCTTCCAGCAAAGCTTGGGCATGCTCTTTGGCCTTGCTCACTTGCCCGCTGGCCAAATAGGTTCGGCCACAGCAAAGGTGCTGGCCGGGTGTGTCTTGTTGGGTGCGGCTGGCAATGTGCACTTGATAGCCCGCCGCTGACAAAACATCGTGGGCAGCCCAAGCGTTTTCAGATTCGAAATAGCCATTGAAAGTGTCCACAAACAAAACCACAGGTTTGCTTGCCTTTAAGACTTCTTCTGCGGAAACGCCGACACGAGGACCGTTGAAGAAATGTTCCTTTTTCCATTCAGGCCAAGAGCGCTCTGCTGACAGACCCGTTAGAGACTGTGCCAACTTGGCCAACAAAGGCGATTGGTTGCGAAGGTTCATGAGGCCCGGCCATTGCGATGCTATGTGCGCATAGCGCGGCAAGTTAGAGATCAGCTTGTCTTTCAACTGCAAGCCATGCTTTTCGTTGTAGTGATGTTGCACTTCAATTTTCATGCGAGCCATGTCAACGCCCGTAGGGCAATCGCGTTTGCAACCTTTGCAACCCACACACAAGTCCATTGCTTCCTTGACTTCAGGGCTTTCTAGGCCGCCTTGCAGTTGGCCACTCAATGCCCATCTCAGCGTATTGGCTCTGCCGCGTGTGGCATGAACTTCATCGCGTGTCACTCTGAAACTAGGGCACATGGTGCCCGCATCAAATTTTCTGCAAGTGCCATTGTTGTTGCACATTTCAACGGCTTTGGCCAAGCCTTGTGCAGGGTCTTGCCCTGTGCCGGGAAGTGATGTTTGCTCTGTCGCCGCGTCGTTGTGAACGTTCCACGCACTCCAATCTAGAGCCGTTTGAATAGGAATGATTTTGTAATTGTTGCCAAATCGCATGAGCGATGTGTCGTCCATTTTGGGCGGATTCACCATGCGGTTGGGGCTGAGCAAGTTCAGTGGATCTAGGTGCTGTTTGATTTGCGCAAACGCTTGCTGCAGGGCAGGGCCAAACTGCCACTCAATCCATTCGCCGCGGCACAGACCATCGCCATGTTCACCGCTGTAGGCGCCTTTGAATTTTCTGACGAGTGCACTGGCTTCCTCGGCAATGGCGCGCATTTTGAGGGGGCCATCACGTCGCATGTCCAAAATGGGTCGCACATGCAAGGTACCCACTGAGGCATGGGCATACCAAGTGCCTTTGGTGCCATGCTTTTGAAAGACTTGCGTCAATGCGTCGGTGTATTCGGCTAAGTGCTCTAAAGGCACGGCACAGTCTTCAATGAAGCTCACGGGTTTGCCATCGCCCTTTAAGCTCATCATGATGTTCAGACCAGCTTTGCGCACTTCCCACAGATTTTTTTGCGCTGCATCGTCGACCATTTCCACCACGCTGTTGGGCAAGCCCATGTCGCCCATGAGTGCCACCAATTGCTTCAATTCGCCTTTTAGTTTTTCTTTGTCTGTGCCTGCAAATTCGACCAACAAAATAGCCTCGGGCTCGCCAACGATGGCGGTGCGAATGGTGGGCGCGAAGGCGGGAATTTTCAATGACAAGTCAATCATGGTTCGATCGACCAACTCCACAGCCGTCAAGCTGCCATTGCCTAGCTTCACAATGTGCTGCGCAGAATCCATGGCTTTGTGAAAGCTGTTGAAGTTGACCACGCCCAATACCTTCGCAGTGGGAAGTTCACTGAGCTTTAAGGTGAGCGATCGGGTCATGGCCAGCGTGCCTTCACTGCCCACCAACAAATGCGATAAATTCACTTTGCCATCGTGGGTGTAGGGCCGCACATTTTGGTTGTCAAAAATGTCCAGGTTGTAGCCCGCCACCCGCCTTAAAACCTTGGGCCAGTTCGTTTGAAGTTCTGCTTGATGGTGTACAGCCAGATGCTTGACGAACTCACCAATTTCTTGGGCTCGCCCAGAGCTTTTTTCAAATTGTGAAAAATCAAGCAACTCCCCGTTGCTCAGCCAAGCTTTGGCGCCCAATACGTTGTGCACCATGTTGCCGTAGGCAATGGAGCGGCTACCGCAAGAGTTATTGCCCGCCATGCCGCCCAAGGTGGCTTGCGCACTGGTTGAGACATCGACAGGAAACCAGAGGCCATGTTTTTTCAGCGACGCATTCAGGGTGTCTAGGACCATGCCCGGTTGCACCTCTACTGTGCCTGCTTGGGTATCTAGGTTCAGAATATGGCGAACATGTTTGCTGTGGTCGATGACCAAGCCCACGCCCGTGGTTTGGCCGCATTGGCTGGTGCCTCCGCCCCTTGGAACGATGGGCACCTTCAAATCACGGCAAATGGCCATGGCGGTGGCCACTTCTTCTGCGTGTTGGGGCACAAACACGCCCAGCGGGGTGACCTGATAGATGGAGGCATCGGTGGCGTATCGACCTCGATCGGCGGCTGAAAAGAGCACTTCGCCTTGTGTGTCGGTTTTCAAACGCTTGGCCAAAAGGCCGGCCACCTCGTTGCTGGCAGCGGCAACTTGCTCGTATGCTTGGAGGGCTGAGTCTTGCGTAGGGGCTGCAGCCATGCTTGTAATTGTGTTCATGTAAGTCTGATTCAACGAGAGATACGGGTTTTTCCACATCAGGGAGAACTGAATTCCCGCTATTCTGTCGTCAAATTCAAATTAATTCTTAGGAATGTTTTAAATGCTTCAGCTTGATTTTCACCCAACGGGTCGCCACTTCCTGCAAATCCCTGGCCCGTCGCCAGTTCCTGATCGAATTTTGCGGGCCATGAGCCTGCCCACCATCGACCACCGAGGTCCAGAATTTGGCGTATTGGGCCTGAAATTGATGGCCAACATGAAGGCCATTTTCAAGACCCAGCATCCAGTCATGATTTACCCCGCTTCCGGCACGGGCGCTTGGGAGGCTGCATTGGTCAACACTTTAAGTGCAGGTGACCATGTGCTGATGTATGAGACGGGTCACTTTGCTTCTTTGTGGTTTAAGTTGGCGGCCCGTTTGGGAGTCAAAGCAGAGTTGCTAGGACTGCCTGGCGCAGAGGGTTGGCGCCAAGGTGTCGATGCCCACAAAATTGAAGAACGCCTGAAGCAAGACACTTCGCACAGCATCAAGGCGGTGTGTGTGGTGCACAACGAAACTTCAACGGGTGTCACAAGTGACATTGCCGCAGTTCGCCGCGCCATTGACAACGCCAAACATCCTGCGCTGTTAATGGTCGACACCATTTCAGGTCTGGCTTCTGCCGACTACCGACATGACGAGTGGGGCGTTGATGTCACCGTCAGTGGTTCGCAAAAGGGCTTGATGTTGCCGCCAGGCATGAGCTTTAACGCGCTGTCGCCAAAGGCCATAGAGGCCAGCAAAAAGTCGACCTTGCCCAAATCATTTTGGGCTTGGGATGAGATGCTCGAGATCAACAAATCGGGTTACTACCCTTACACACCCAACACCAATTTGATGTATGGCCTGAGTGAAGCTTGCGACATGATTTTGGGGCAAGGCTTGGATGTGGTGTTCAAGCGCCATGTGCGATGGGGCGAGGGCGTTCGCGCAGGGGTGCGTGCATGGGGCTTGCCCATTCAATGTGCCGATCCAGCTTTGTATTCACCCATCTTGACAGGTGTAATGACACCCGAAGGCATTGACGCAGACGCAGTGCGCAAAGTTATTTATGAACGATTTGATTGTTCCTTGGGAACCGGTTTGGGCAAAGTCAAAGGCAAGATGTTCCGCATTGGGCACTTGGGCGATTGCAATGACCTGACTTTGATTGCCGCTCTTTCTGCTTGCGAGATGGGCTTGAAACTCAGTGGTGTTCAACTCAAAGGCTCGGGTGTTCAAGCCGCCATGGATTATTTTTCAGCCAACCCTGTTCCAGCCCTCATTCACAATTGAAGGACAAAGTCATGAAACGCAGAACCCTCCTCCAAGCCACGGCCGCATCTGCCACTTTGATGGCCGCGCCGATGATCAAAGCCCAAACTTTGCCAACGGGGCCGATTCGCATTGTGGTGGGGTTCCCGCCAGGGGGTGGTACCGATGCATTGGCCCGAGTGTTGGCCCAAAAACTTCAAGCCATGTGGAACATCACCATCGTGATCGACAACAAGGCGGGCGCAGCAGGTGTGATTGCGGCCGACTTTGTGGCCAAGCAGCCCGCAGATGGCAACACCTTGCTCATGGCACACATCAACAGCCATGCCTTGGCGGTCAGTTTGCAGCCCAAGTTGGGCTACAACGTAGAGCGCGATTTTTCGCCCATTGGCTTGGTGGGCGTCACGCCCAATTTGCTCATTTGCAATGAAGCGCAGCCCGCTAAAAATGTGAAAGATTTGATCGCCTTGTGCAAACAAAACCCGGGCCGTATCAGTTTTGCATCGGCGGGAGGTGGTTCGGCACAGCACTTGGCCTTGGAAATGTTCAAGCTGCGCGCAGGCATCGATGCATTGCATGTGCCCTACAAAGGATCGGGCCCTGCGCTCACAGATTTGATTGGTGGGCAAGTTCAATATTGTTTTGAAACCATGACCTCTGCCACGCCGCATGTCAAAGGTGGCAAAGCCATTGCGCTGGCGCAAACACGAACCAAACGCGCCAAAGGCCACCCCAATGTGCCCACCATGGACGAGCAAGGTTTTCCAGGTTTTGATGCCACCACCTGGTACGGCTTGGTGGGCCCTGGTCGCATGAACCCCTCTTTTGTGAAGCGCATCAATGAAGACATGAACAAAGTCATGGCCATGCCCGATGTGATTGAGAAGTTTGAACAATATGGCGCAGAAGATGGTGGCGGATCACCTGAACGCTTTGCCGAGTTCATTCGCAGTGAAACGCAAAAGTGGGCCAAGGTTGTGAAGGATGCCAAGGTTCAAGCCGACGCTTAAGCCATGGCTCAAAAAGCGCTGCGAATCGGTGCAGGTGCAGGCTATGCGGGCGACCGCATTCCGCCTGCCCTTGCACTGGCCGAAAAAGGCCAACTTGATTATTTGGTCTTTGAATGTTTGGCCGAGCGAACCATTGCGCTGGCGCAGTTAGAAAAAATTCAAAACCCCATGCGAGGTTTTGATCCCTTGCTCGCGGCACGCATGAGAGCTGTTTTGCCAGCATGCATGGCGCAAGGCACGCGCATCATTACCAACATGGGCGCGGCCAATCCTTTGCAGGCAGGGCGAGAGGTATTGAAGATTGCCAAAGAGTTGGGGTTTCATCAACTGAAGGTGGCAGTGGTTTTAGGGGATGATGTGCTTGCAACATTG
>CANFJC010000005.1 GCA_947447245.1 Comamonadaceae bacterium | reverse complement strand
GCACTTTAAATTGTTGATCAAGCATTACAAGGACCATGCAAGTTCAGAAGAAACTGTTTTCTTGCCATTGTCCGAAAAAATATTGGGCCGCAACAGCAACCACATGGCGGCCTTGGGATTGTCTTTGCACATGCGGCATGTGCCGCATATTCCAAGTCACATTTGAAGTGCTTTGAGTGTCAGTGGCAAAGCTTTGAACCAAGAGTTTCTTGCGGCTTAAAAGCCTGACAAACCCGTTAATCCAGAAATCATCAACACGGAAGAAATAGGCACTGTTGAAGTGGCGCTGTCTACTTTGCCATCGTTCACAATCAGGCTGGCTACAAAGACACCCTCAACATCAGCTTTGAAGCTAGGGCTAACAGCGGTGCTAGAGGACAAGCTTGCTGTGCTTCCCGTTGGCTTTGTGCTTAGAACCCATTTGTAAGTCAATCTATCGGCATTGGCATCTGAACTGGCGGCGCCGGTCAGAACTACCGTTGAACCTATCAGTACCGTCTGCGCGGGTCCTGCATTGGCAACGGGTGCCACATTCAAAGCCTCTGCTATGACCGTTGTAGACGCTACGGCCGCACTGTCTGCTTGGCCATCGTTCACAATCAAACTGGCTACATAAGTACCCACGGCATCGGCGGTGAAGGTGGGTTTAGAAACAGATGTGGAGGAGAGAGTGGCCAAGCTGTTGCTTGGCTTATAAAGCAATGACCATTTGTAGGTGAGGTTGTCGCCATTGGCATCGGTGCTGGCAGTGCCATCCAATGTGATGCTTGTGCCAACGACTACATTTTGATTGGCACCAGCTTTGGCCACGGGGGCAGAATTGGCAACACTTGCCAAAATAGAGACCACAGCGAGGTCGCTATTTGACTTCCCATCGCTCACCACCAATGTGGCGACATAAGTGCCTGCAAGGTCTGCTTTGAACGTGGGCCTAGCTGAAGCTACAGAAGAAATGGTGGCCGAGCTGTTGCTTGGCTTTGATTGCAAAGTCCACTTGTAAGTGAGAGAGTCATTGTTGGCATCTGAGCTAGCTGTGCCATCAAGTGTGACCGTAGTGCCTATGGTGACATTTTGATTGTTGCCTGCGTTGGCCACAGGTGCTGCGTTGGCAGTGGTGGCTGTGACGGACACGCTGGTGACGGCACTGTCGATTTTGCCGTCATTCACCACCAAGCTAAGCACGTAGTTGCCAGCCAAATCGGCTGTGAATTTAGGGTTGGGGTAGCCTGGGTTGGTGAGGGTTGCTGCGCTGCCAATGGGCTTGCCTATCAGGGTCCATTTAAAAGTGAGTGTGCCGCCGTCAGGATCTTTGCTTGCCGAGCCATCCATGTTGACCACAGTGCCGACCAAAACATTTTGGCTGGGCCCAGGATTGGCAGTGGGCGCCACATTGACCGTTGCCGTTGCAGTCGTAGTAGTGGCAGTGCCACCGCCGCATCCGGACAAGCTAGCGCATAGCGCCAAAATGCCCATGAAAGCAAAAAATGGTTTTAAAAAATGGAGCTTGTAGTTCACGTCATTCTTACGGATAAATTCGCATTTTGTTTAGTCAGAGTGTAAATACTCTAGAGGCTATTGGCAAAGATCTTGCGCATAATTGAATGTCGCTAGACAATGAGCGCTTTCAAGGAGTGTGAATGAAAACAGACAAATTGATTGGGTGCGTATTGGGCGCACTCCTCATCCTGACGGGTTGCGGAAGTTCGGGGCAAGCTCAAATGACGCCAGAAAAATTCAAAGACATGTATGGCATGCTTTTGAAATTAGATGAGTTGAAAAAGAAGGAAATCATCAGTGAAGCCGAGTTTCAATTGCAAAAAAAGAAACTCTTGGGGGAAGAAAAGGCGCCCTGATTTATTTGGCGCTTGCGACGGGTTCTGGCGCCGGAGTGGTGGGTGCAGTGCCTACCATTTGGAGAACCACATTTTTGATTTTCAGGTAGACGAAGAAAATGCCAATGCCAGCCGCCATGAATATCAATGAGGCCGGAAGCCAGCTGTAAATCTTCCAAGCCCCAATCCATTGCGCTTCAAGCACAATGGTGAAAGGCATGTCGGGCGTGGCCACCAATGTCCAATTACCACTTTTCAGGAACATGTAGGTGTGAGCGCCAATGATGCTGATACCTATAAGCAAGAACGCCAATGACAAGCCATAAAAGAAGGCGGCAAAGAGCAATTTCAAAAGCTGCTTGATCAGCGCAACACACAAATGTGGAATCGCTTTAATGGCAAGCAAGATTTTGTTGATGAGTTTCTTGAACATGGCGGATATTAGCTGGGTGAATTAAGTTATACGTCTTTTTGAGCCATTTCATTTACTTTGAGCGGCTTTGCGCCAAAGCCCCATAGGGGCAATAGCCAGGCTTTGGCCCTATTTGCGGGTGCGTACGGCAAGTATTGGGCCGATTGACATACACCGTGCAATGCCTGTCCTTGGCATCTAAGAACTGACAGTCGCCACTGCTTCTGCGTGCAAGTGTGAAGATGCTGTTCTTGAAATTGAAGTGATCAATGAGGCCCTCCTTGCTTAGCCGCTTGGCAATTTGCTTGGGCTCTTCATGCTCGGCTTCAAAAGGGTCTACCAACTTAAGGCGAATGAGGTCGGCCATTTTGACCTCGACAGGCATGGTGCAGCAGTTGGCTGCACAAGAGTCGCACATGCCGGGTTTGTAGCGCGTCCAACTTTCAATGCGGTCTACGTCGACGATGCTGATAGGGGATTTCATGTTTTTACATTCGCTTTTTTATATTCAATCCACATTTTTTCAAAAGTGTTTTCAAGTTCAGACACGCGTTCTTGGATTGCCATGTAAGGGCTCATCAAAAGCTGTGACCTGCATTTTTTCCGAATCTGCTCAATTTCAACAGGATGATTGATCCACCTTGATGCGATGGATAAGTAAGACGCTTCATCGGTGGCAATGCATTCGCTTAGCCCTACTGTCTGCAAAATATTGGATGTATAAGCTTGAAGCGGTATGGGTTGCTGGGGCTTAATTGTCAAAATGGGTAAGCCCATCCATAGCGCATGAAAAGTGGTGACGCCGCCAGAAATTGGCAATGAATCTAATGAAAAATCTGCAATAGAAGCGAGACGCATAAATTCAAGCATCGACAATCTAGGTGCCGCAAGTATGCGGTCCATGGGCATGCCAAATTTTTCAAACCTTGACTGAAAAAGCGCGCGAGCGCCTTCTGGCGTTTTTTCCATGGTCACAATGATTAAGGATGCACTTGGGTTGTCAATTAAAACGCGTTGCCAAATGCGCAATGCTTCATCGCTTACCTTTCGACTGTGATTGATAGACACCATTGTCACGTAGCCATTCTTTGTCCAGGGGCTTTCAAATGACGTGTCGCAATTTACTGGCGGCATGTATGCCGTGAGGCAATTCATTCGCCAAAGTTTTTCTGTGTAATGGTTGTCGGTACCTGTGGGGCTGAAAATTGAATCTGTTAATCGATAGTCCATTTCACGCATGCCAAGGGTTTGCATGAACCCCCACCAAGTGACCTGTACAGGTGCTGCTCTCAGTGCGAAAACGTCAAGCCTTTCGCCTTCAGTATGTCCAGACAGATCAACCAATATGTGAATACCAAGTTGCTGAATTTTCTGAAAAAAATCAGAAGTGGAAATACCTTGCATTTCATGCCAATTCTCGACGGACTCCTTGAGAATTTCTGAGATTTCGTCTGAATCTTTGGTCATGAATGCATGAACTTCAAATACATTCTTGTTGTGATGTTTCAGATAGGGCTCAATAAAGTATCGAACAGCGTGATTCTTAAAATCACCTGAAACAAAACCAACTTTCAAGACACCGTCATTGCGCAGATGTGCGAATTTTTCATGAGCCACTGAATCGATCGGCAGATCTAAATAATCCTGACACCAAGATTCATACATTTGCTTTATTTCTTCAGGGTAAGAACTTCTACTGGCAATCCAGCTGGCAAGGTTCAAACGAAGTATTTTGTTGTCGGGGAATACGCGCAGAGACCTATTGGCCCACTCAATGGCTTTTTCATAGTCACCCAGTTCCATCCATGTCTCTGCAAGCTGAGTCAGAATTCGGTGATCTTGCTTAAATTGGGTGTGAGCTTTCTCTAATTTTTCAATTGCAAATTTGTATTTGCGCTCTTGCAAATCGATTGTTGCTAAGAGCAATGCGGCTGTCGCTGCTTCTGAATTGTTTCCCGTTCTGAGGCGACCTAGTAAGGAACGTGCCTTGGCAAAATCTCCTTCAGAGAAATACCGGAAGGCTTTTAAGAACTCCTTTGAATATGACACGTGAGGCCTTACCTGCGGATTGGACTTTTCCAGCCAAATTAAAAAACCGCTGTATTAAAGAGTAATACAGCGGTTTAAATTGGTGGCCTGGACTGGAATCGAACCAGTGACACGCGGATTTTCAATCCGCTGCTCTACCAACTGAGCTACCGGGCCTAAGAGAAGCGGGATTATAGCATCAGGAAAAAGCCTGCTTTTAGGGGAAATTAGGGGGTAAGAACACCTCGAGGGGGTGATAAGGTGGGCCGGTGAATACTGCATCAACATACCACGCCGACACCTCACTTATAGACTCGTCTTACGCCGCCCGCCGCCTCTTCACCACACTTCTGCTGATGACCTTAGGCGGCAGCAGTATGTATGTGGTCTCTGTGGTGCTGCCTGAGGTTCAAAAAGAGTTTGGTATTTCAAGGGCGGATGCCTCACTTCCTTACACCCTCATGATGCTGGGCTTTGGCGCTGGCGGCTTGGCCATGGGCAAGCTGGCTGATAAGTGGGGCGTGCACGTAGCACTTTGGATTGGGTCTCTTGGCGTGGGCAGTGGCTTTATTCTGGCCGGCATGGCGTCCAACATTTGGTTGTTTGCATTGGCGCATGGCTTGCTCATGGGGCTTCTGGGCAGCTCTTCTACGTTCGCCCCTTTGCTGGCCGACACCTCTTTGTGGTGGAACAAACGTCGCGGCATTGCTGTGGCTGTATGCGCCAGTGGGAATTATTTGGCAGGCAGCATTTGGCCAGCGATTGCCCAGAAGGGTGTTGAAACTTTGGGCTGGCGCGAAACCTACATTTGGATTGGCATTGTGTGTGGACTTGGTATGTTGGTTTTGTCTTTTTTGATGCGACAACGTCCACCTTTATTGGCTGTGGCGGTGCCAGGCAGTGCGGCTTCGATGGCTTCAGAAAGACCGTTTGGCTTGTCCATCAAATCTGCGCATGCATTGCTCTGCGTTGCGGGTGTGGCGTGCTGTGTGGCCATGGCCATGCCGCAGGTTCACATCGTGGCTTACTGCTCAGACCTTGGATTTGGAGCGGCACGTGGTTCTGAAATGTTGTCGCTGATGTTGGCGTGTGGCATTGTCAGTCGATTGGTGTCGGGCGCTATTTGCGATCGGATTGGCGGCTTGCGAACCTTGGTGCTCGGATCAGTTCTTCAAGGCATTGCTTTGCTTTTGTTTTTGCCCTTTGATGGCATGGTGTCCTTGTATGTGATTTCGGCCTTGTTCGGTTTGTTTCAGGGCGGCATTGTGCCTTCGTATGCCATCATCGTGCGTGAATATTTTCCTGCGCAAAAAGTAGGCGTGTTGGTAGGGGCGGTCATCATGGCCACCATGATTGGTATGGCGCTTGGTGGCTGGATGTCTGGCAAGGTATTTGACTTAACTGGCTCTTATCACGCAGCGTTTGTCAATGGCGTGCTTTGGAACGCATTGAACTTGAGCATTGCCTTGTTTTTGCTTTGGCGAACGCAAGTTAAAAAAAAGGCGTAACCCTTTTAAAGGTTACGCCTTAATGGCAATCTCAAACGAAAACTTGTATAGCTTATCTAGCCTTTAATTTGTATAAATGGGTCGGCCATTTGCAGGCTGCACGGGGCGCGCATTCATTTTGAACGGGAAGTCTGTGACTTGCTCTTTGGCAATGTTCACTTGCGTTTTCAAAATATAGAACTTCACTTTTTCTGTGCAAGGCGGCGTAGTGAGCGAGCCATCGTAGTGGAAGAAGTCCATCTCTTTGGGCAACAAGTTAGCAGGGTTGAACATCACGCCATCGGGCACCGCTTCAGGGCCTTCAGCTTTGGGAGCATGAGTCCATAAAGTTTTAATGCCTGGGTTTTCATTGCCTTCCCGCAGCATCACAGCCAGCACAGCCAGTTCGCCTTCTGGGCTTTTGTGCACAAAGTGAACGACCATGGCAGAAGGTTTGCCGTCAATGTGCTCTTCGCTGGGGCGATGGAAGTGAAATTGCAGCAGGTCAAATGGCTTGCCATCAATTCGAATTTTGGAGCCATTGGGCACGTTCACTTGAATGGTGTGGCCGTTGTTCACAATTTTGAGCTGGCCTTGTTTGTAATCGGGCGCTATGCTGAAGCGGACTTTTTCAAACGGGCCTTTGATGTTCAAAGGTGCCTGTGACTTGCCTTTGCCGCAAGTCGGAAATTCTTTGCCCCAGTTTTCTGGGCCCATGGCGCCTTCATAGTCCCAGTGAACAGCATGTGCGTCGGCAGGGCCGTGAGCATCTTTCTTGTCACCCTTCTTATCGCCTTTTTTATCATCTTTACCATGGGAGTCCTTGGCATCGGCTTTTTCGGCTGGCGCTTCTTTGCTGTCAGCTTTTTTATCATCTTTGCCAGCTGAGGCTTCTGGCGCGCATTCCGACATGACCTTCACTTTTTCGCCAGCCGCAGCCAATGCATTTTGAGCCGCACAAATAACTTTTTGCTGGCCTTTCCAGTCGGTCATTTCCAGAGCTTTTTGGAAGGCCTCTACAGTGGCTGGATCTTTGGTGCCGTTGGTTAAGAGGCGAACGCCAGCCAAGCCCAATTGGCGCTCAGGTGAGATACCTTTTTTCTCTTTGGCATAAATTGCTTCTAGATCTTTCAAAACCGTGCCAGAAGAAAAGGCGGCTTTCACAGCTTCCAGCTCTTGTGCCTTGGTCATCAAAGGTGGCAGCATTTCTTTGCTGGCAGCCAATTCTTCTTCAGTAGACTCGACTTTTTTATCAGCCTCTTCTACTTTTTGAGTGAGCTCAGCAACTTGTTCGGTGGCCGCAGTGCCCAACTTCTTTTGCGTCCAGCCGAAATAGCCAGCTCCTGCAGTGGAGATGGTTAACAAAATGATGGCAATTATTTTAATCATGGTCTATTCCAGAATGTAATTTCTGTGCTTAGTCAGATTCGGCACTAAGCATGAAAACTTGAATTTATCGGTCGGCTTTGTAGCTGATGCCTCGGCCGTCGGTGGTTACGCCAACAATGTAGAGGCGCTGTGTTTTACCAGCCACAGGGCTGTTGCTTATAAATGCCGCACCATTTAAGGTTTGGCCTTTTAAGGCGCATTGCGTAGATGTAGGAATGGTGACGCTGAAAGTAAACAGATTGGTGCCATCGAAATTGGGTGCCAATATGCCCTGAGTCAATACACAATCTTGCTGAAATGACGTGGAGGCTGAAACTGCGCCTTGGCCACTGACCGTCAAATTGAAGTTGTCTACATAACCGAAAGCATATGAAAAGCGGCCTTGCCATGAGCCTTGAGCACTTGTCAAAGTTGCCGCAGTGTTGTACTTGTAATTGGATGGTGGGCTGGCCACAACGCTCAAGTCTTTGCCTTGTTCCAAGCCAGTTGATGGGAAACTTAAGGTGACTCGAACGGCACCATTGCCCATGTTGTTCAGGGTGCCGGTGCCGGATCTAACAGCACCTGTAATGTTGGGGTAAACAAATACGCGTGGCAAGCTGGCAGTGTTGGTGCCAGAGGCCGTGCCCGATCCGCTGTACAGATCAGGATCGGCCGAGTTGTAGGAGAGGCCATAAAAGTTAGTGACAGCACTTGAGCCTTGGGTGGAGGGTAGCAACATGCCCACCCAGTCTTTGCCGTTCAGGCTGGCCAAATAGGCGCCTGGGGCAATGAGAGGCGTCGCTGGGGCTGGACTGGTGGGGTCGGTTGGCACCGTGGTGTCTACAAGCACGGCGCTGCCAGACGAGCTACCGCCACCACAACCTGCAAGCGTCAGCATGGTGGAGAGCAGTGTGGCCATAGCCATCCGCAAAAAAGGTTTGTAATGTGTTGAGTTGGTATTCAGCATGGAAAAGCTCTTTTCAATTGGATTGCACTACTTTATAGTAGGGCGCATGAACGTCATTGCACTTACTGATAAATTGACTGCCGCCCAGCGCGTGCTTTATAAAATCACTCAATACGGCTTGTCTATGACAGCCGCCTTCTTCTTGTTGTTGTTGCCTTATACGGCCCATGCGGAGTGGCAAAAAGTGACCACCACCGATTCCGGCATTATTTATGTCGACGATGGAACCATTAAGCGGGCTGGCCCCATTCGTTCGTTTTGGAGCTTGCTTGATTACAAAACGCCTCAAAAAGCTCAGCGCGGCGCTTACTTTGTGTCTACTCGAACCCACATGGAAATGGATTGCCGAAAAGAGATGGTGCATATTCTGCAATTTTCTATGCACAGTGGTCCCATGCTCACGGGTGAAATTGTCGACTCTCAAGGCGTGATGCGTGAATGGCAAACCATTCCACCAGACACGCCTTTGGTCAATCTTTTCAAATTCGTTTGCGGTAAGTAAAACAGCGAACTGGTTCATGGCCGAACCCATCCGGCCTGCAGCCAATGCCTGTAGTTTGGCGAAAAATTCCAAGCAAAATCTTGAACAGCAAGGCCTGCAGGAAAAATCGCATTCGTTAAGTGGTCTAACCATGGACTTTGAGCATCCAGCTGTGCGAGCCATTTCTGATCGTGCCAATCTGCATGTCGAACAGGCAGATCACTGATGTGTTCAATTGGGTTTGTGGTGGGGCCTGACATTCGGTCATGAATGCTGCCCCATTCGCGGCCCTTGAGCAGCACTTTGAATTGCTTTAATCGTCGTTCAACCAGCGGCCAATCTGTGGCCAAGTTTTGAAAGCGCAATTGCCCCAACACGTTGTCAAAAAACACGCAGGCCTTGGGGTGTGAGGATAGCAAACTTGGCAAGTCTTGCAAGGCATCGCGGGTGTGGCAATGTAGTTCTGTGCCAGCTGCTTTAAGCGCAGCGACATGGCGCCACTTGAACAAGACGGCAGCCAAAGGGTCAATGTCGTAGGCGTCTACTCTGGCGAATTGCTTAAGCCATTGACTTGACATCATCCAGCCGGCACTGGCGCCAATTAAAAGCAAACTCGGTTGGCCCTGCACTTCAACTGGCTTGAAAGCTTGAGCGTTCAACAGCAACCATTGCTCTATGGCGTGAGACGTGGGTGCCCAGCGAGCCTTTGAGCGCCACGCTAACCAGTGCCAAGCTATACCGCCAGTCAAATTCATGTTAAGGCTTTAAGTTAAATTGCATCACACCCAGGGCGTCCATGCGGCGTTGGTCTTTTTTGTTTTCTGCGTGGTGCAAAGCCATGGCATTTTGATCGGCCAATGTTTTCATTTTCATGCGTTCACGCTCTTGAGCAATCAGCTGTTCTTTGATGCCAATGATGGCATTTTCTGTGTACAAAATGTCTGTTTTAACGCGTTGCATCAAATTGATGAGCTGCGACATAAATTGACGTTGATTCATGGCTTCACGCATGCCCACACTTTGACCGTCAGACTTGCTTAAGCCTTCATGGTATTCGCTGTACATTTTCTGAATACGCTGCTCGCTGCTTTTCAAGCTGTCTAATCGAATTCGAGCTTGTACCATTTCTTTTTGAATGAGCGCTATTTTGTCCTCGGCTTTTTGTGCCAAGATGGTCCAACAAGGGCGAGCTACGACGCTATCGTTCATGCGAGTACCGACATCATGTTTCTGATAGCTTCACGCGTGCTGGCTTCGTCTTTGCCTTCATGCATGTCTTGGCGCAAAAAAATGTCCATTTCTTCGCGCAAGCGAATGGCTTCATCCAGCGTGGGATTGCTGCCAGTTTCGTAAGCGCCCACTTGAATGAGGTCCACGTTTTGTTGGTACAAAGACCACAGACGGCGAAACTTGTTCGCCATTTTTAAATCGTCTGGCGGCAGCAAGCTTTGCATCACTCGAGATATAGAACCGTTCAGATCAATGGCTGGGTAGTGTGCGGCATCGGCCAATTTGCGTGACAACATCACTTGACCGTCTAGCGAGGCGCGGGCAATGTCCACAATGGGATCGTTGGCGTCATCGCCTTCGGCCAGCACGGTGTAAATGGCGGTAATAGAGCCATGACCATGTCGGCCTACACCTGCGCGCTCAATCAAATTAGGCAATAAAGCAAACACAGAGGGCGGGTAACCTTTGGCCGTAGGTGGCTCGCCAATGGCCAAGCCAATTTCACGTTGCGCATGCGCCACGCGAGTCAGGCTGTCAACCAACATCAAAACATTCAAGCCTTGATCGCGAAAATATTCTGCAATTACATGTGTCATGTGTGCGGCTTTTAAGCGCAGCACGGGTGACACGTTGGCGGGAGCGGCCACAACCACAGACTTGGCCAAACCTTCTTCACCCAAAGATTCTTGAATGAAGGCTTGCACCTCTCGGCCGCGTTCACCCACCAAACCAATGACCACCACATCGGCTTTGGTAAAGCGGGTCATCATGCCCAAGAGCACGCTCTTGCCCACACCAGAGCCAGCCACCAAGCCTACGCGTTGACCGCGGCCCAGTGTCAATAGTCCGTTAATGGCTTTCACGCCCACATCCAAGACGCTATCAATAGGACCGCGCTCCATGGGGTTGATGGGCAAGCCCAGCAAACTCAAACGTGCTTTGCAAGCAGGCTTGGGTTTGCCGTCTAAAGGTTCGCCGCGGCCATCGATCACCCGGCCTAAAAGTTCTGGGCCGAGGCATGCTGTGCCTAAGTCGTAAGCCATGCGCACTGAAGCACCAGGGCCAATGCCTACAGGTTCTGTGAGCGGCATGAGGTACAAAGTTTTGTCGTTAAAGCCCACCACTTCTGCTTCAATACGGTGGCCATCTTGACCAATGATTTCGCAGCTAGAGCCTACAGGCGCCATGATGCCGCGCGCTTCCATGCGCAAGCCTACCAAGCGAACCAAGGTGCCGCAGCGCTCTGGACTGGACGCTCTTGCCAAGGACATGGACCGGGCTACTTCTGTTGCAAAGTTAGTCATGAACTTCCCCTGCGGTGTCTTGATCCAACTTGGTATTTGAATCAGGCAAATCTAAATCAGGCAAATCCAATGACGATAAATTCAGTGGCGTAGCAAAGTCAGAGGCAGGAGAAGGTGTCAGTTCGACAATATCTTCTGCTTCGTTCAAATTTGAAGTTTGTGCAAACCTTGAACTGGTGTCGAGTGGCAATGCATCTTCAACAGTTTCAGCTTTGCCTCTGCGGGCGGCAAGTCGCTCTGGTTGGAAGGCTGTTTGTGCTTGCCAAGGCTTGGTGTTTTCCAACAAAGCTTGCGCTAAGTTTTCTAAGCGGTTTTCAATCAGGTCGCTGACAACGGCATCGTCTGCTCGCACCCGCACACTGCCAGGCAACAAGTGCGTATCTGCCACCATGCGCCAAGTATTTTTAGGCTCGCCAGGAATAGCTTTGTGATTTTGCAACAAAGCCATGTCATTTGGGTTGAGTTCCACCACAACGCTGGAAGCGGTTTGTACGTCCAGTGTTTCAATGCAACGGTCTATGAGGTTTTGAATACCTGAAGAGGAAATACTGAGTTCGGTTAAAGCCAGCTGCTCAGCCAAATGCAAAGCCAGACGCTTAAGGGGCTCGTTCCATGCGGCGGGGTTTTCTTGTAGCGCAATCACAGCTTGTTCAATGTTGATCAAAAGTTGATTGGCCTTTTCGGCCAAGGCCGTTAAGCTTTCCGCCTCGGCCAGTTCAGTTGCTTCCGCGGTGGCATCCAGTTGCAGTTTTTTGCCATCGGCTAAGCCTAGTTCATAGGCTTCTTTTTTGATTTTTTCAATGGCTTGCGCATCTAGTCCAGAAAGAGAGGCGCTTGCGTCATTGTCGGAATCTGAATGGCCAGCATCACCTGCTAAACCCAAAGCATCTACATCCTCATTGTCATTGCTGTCAGAATTGGCGTGTTCATCTGAGGCGTCTGCCATCTTGCCTGCTGCTAGCTGCTCTTCAACAGTCCACAAAGCAAAATGAGAAGCCTTGGATCGCAAATAATTTTCTTGCACAAACCCAGCGTTTTGCAACTCTACGGGTTTGAGCGGTTTGAGAGGTTGCCATACGGGCACGCCACGTGGCGCAGCCATTTTGGCCGGCTTTCCTGAAGGCAGGGTGTTATACAAAGTCGCCTCCGCCTAAGACCAACTCACCTGAGTCAGACAGCTTGCGTGCAGAGCGCATGATTTGTTTCTGTGCTTCTTCCACATCCGACAAGCGCATGAGGCCTTTGGCGTCCATTTCGTCTTTGAACATGCCACGCGCACGCTCTGACATGTTGTCGAAGAAACGTGCTTTGACTTCTTCGCTGGCACCCTTCATAGCAATCATCAACTGGTTGTTGTCCACCGCACGCATAAGCACCTGAATACCTTTGTTGTCTACGGCAGCCAAATTTTCAAAAGTGAACATGTTGTCTTGAATGCGCATCATCAAGTCGGCGTCGATTTGTTCCAGGCCCTTCATGATGGAGGCTTCCAAGGCAGTCTTGGTCGAGTTCATGATCTGCGCAGCTGCTTTGATACCACCAAAGCTTGAAGACTTGGAACTTGTGTTGTTGGTGAACTGCAGTTTCATGATGGACTCAAGCTCTTGCATTGCAGAAGGTTGAACTGTTTCTAAACTGGCCACACGTTGAATAATTTCTGGGCGTGTTTCATCTGGTAAAAAGTTTAAGACGTCGGCCGCCACTTGATGGTCAAGCACTGACAAAATAATGGCTGTGACTTGAGGGTGTTCGGTTTTGATCATGTCGGCAATAGCGCGGGCATCCATCCACTGCAAAATTTCCAAACCTTTGGTGCTTTGGCCAGGCAAGATGCGGCCTAAAACAGAAGCTGCTTTGTCGTCGCCCAAGGCTCGTTTAAAGACTTTTTCTACATAGTCAGTAGAACCTAATCCAAGGCTTGATTGCTTCTTGATGGTTGAAACAAAATCGTCCAAGATGGCGTTGACCGCTTCTTGCGACACATCGGACACCGCCACCATGGCGCCACCCAAAGCTTGAACTTCGTGAGGTGATAAGAATTTGATAATTTCAGAAGCCTGTTGCTCACCCAGTAACAACATCAGAACGGCAGCACGTTGCGCGCCGGTCAGATTTGAAAGTTCTGAGCGTAACTTTTCAGCAGCTTCTGCTTCTGCTTGCGTGAGTGTTATTTCTTTTTCGGCCATGGTAATTCCTTAGGCAAGCTTGATCATTTTCTTCAGCACACTGGCAACACGCGAAGTGTCTTCCGCCACAATCATGCGCACCAGAGCCACTTTGTCGTCGTAGGTGTTGGCAGTGTCCAACATTTCCATGGAAATGCTTGATTTCTTCGGCTTGAGTTTGGCCTTGATTTCTTCCAAAGTCTCGCCTTCACCCATTTGGATGGCATTCATGTCTTCTGGTGACAACTCACCATCGCTCATGGCTTTCTTCTCTTCGGCAGCAGCGGCAGCGGCAGCTTCGGCTTCCAATTCGGCTGGCGTTTTGAGCAAGCCCAACATGCGCAGTACGGCAGGACGTATGACCAACAACAAGAATGCCAAGAACATCACACCCAGCAAACCACTCTTGATGTAAGTTTGCAAAGACTCGTCTTTGTACCAAGGAATGCTCAAGTCGTAAACCGTTTCGGGTTCAAACTTGGCTTGCACCACAGTGACCACGTCGCCACGCTTTTCGTCAAAGCCCACCACACCGCGCACCAAATTTTGCATGCGGGTAATTTCATCTTCGGTGTAGGGGTTTGGTTTGGAGTCAGTCACCTCACCTTTTTCATTTTTGGTAGTGATTGGCGCACGCTCGTTGATCAGCACGGCCACGCTTAAACGATCAACTGTACCCGTTGCATTTTTAACATGGCGCACGGAGCGGTCAATTTCAAAGTTTCGTGTACTTCTAGCGGTTTTGCTGCTTGCACCGCCGCCTGCACCAGCAGAAGTGGCCGCAGAAGAATTGGTGGTTGCAGACGGTGCTGGTGGTGGCGTGTTAGACAAAGTGCCAGGAATGCCAGAGGCTTCCATCGCAGAATTATTGTCTTCACTGACAGCTTCAGAACGCGTCTTAGGGCCTTTGCCACGTGTGTCAAAGTCTTCGGTGGTCACTTCTGTTTGCGTGAAATCAAGCGACATGTTCACTTGTGAGCGAACATTGTTGTCGCCAACGATAGGCGACAAGATTTGCATCACGCGTTGGCGATACAAATCTTCCATTTTTTGTTTGTGCTGGCTTTCAGCTGAAGTCAAACCCAAAATAGCAGCGCTGCTAGAGTCTGTAATCAGCTTGCCTTGGTTGTCTACCACGGCCACGTTTTCAGGTGTCATCAGCGGCACGCTAGATGCCACCAAATGCACCAAGGCTTGCACTTGATTTGCAGAAACTGAGCGACCAGAGTGAGGGGTAATCACCACAGATGCTTTAGGTGGCGTACGGTCACGCACAAACACCGATTGTTTGGGCATGGCCAAATGCACGCGAGCATGTTGAATGCTGTCAATTTGCATGATGGTGCGCGCCAACTCTTGCTCCATGGCAGAGGTGTAGCGCACTTGCTCCATGAACTGGCTGGTGGTCATGGCTGACTGGTCCTTCAAAGACTCTATGCCTAAATTGCCCGTTTTGGGAATGCCCTTAGAGGCTAAGAAAATACGCGCTTCGTGGTACTTGTTAGAAGGCACCGTAATTTGACCTGACGCGGGGTCCATGACGGGCTTGAACTCGCTGGTTTTCAAGGCTTCCATGGCCGTTTGCTGATCGGCTTCGCTCATGTTGACCATGAGAGGGCGATAGCTGGGCATGTTGATCCAGATGTAAATAATGCCAAACAGCAAAACAGCCAAGCCCATCAAAATGATAGGCATGGCTTTTTTAACGCTAGGCTGTAGCAGCAACTGTTGCACAGAGGCGAAGGGCCCACTTGGGACATTGCCACCAGATTGGTTGTTGATGTCCATGCCGGGTGTAAAGGTTGCCAAAGCGCCGCCATTGTTGGCGTTGCCACCCCCTGTGGTGGTGAGGGCTGTACTACCGCCGGGAGAAGCAAGTCCGGGCTGGAAAGGAGCTAATGTAGTGGCCATGTTTGAAATCTCTCAGTCGTATCTTTGGTGCAAGCGTTAAATGGGCTTTAAACAGGCATGTTCAAAATGTCTTCATAAGCCTTCAGTACTTTGTTGCGCACCTGCAAGGTGGCTTCAAAACTTAAGGACGATTTCTGCATGCTCAAAACCACATCGGTGAGGGGTACACCTTCGCCGCGCTCGTAGGAGGATGCAATTTTGGTGGCATGCATTTGGTTTTCATTCACTTTGTCAACAGTTTGACGAACCAAGTCGCCAAAGCCTGAGGGGCCTTGTGGGCCTTGTGAACCCGCTAAGCCATTCAGCCCACCAACCTTGTTGCCATCGTTGTCCATGCCGCCTGCAGCTTGCGACTGGTGTGAACGAAGCGTTTGCAACATCGCTTGGATGTTGCCTTGGGAGTTAATTTTGTCGATCATGTGAGTTCCCCTTAAGCGGCCAATGCCATGTTGCTGTTTTCAGCCTTCAGTTTGGCCAGCTTGTAGCGCAAGGTGCGTGGGCTGATGCCCAGCTTGGCAGCAGCTTCCATGCGGCTGTCGGTGGTTTGAATGGCAGCCAAAATCATTTGGTGCTCGCTGCTTTTCACAGCTTCCTGGAGATTTGCTGCAGGATTGTTTGAAGGCAAATAGTTTGTGTTGGATTCTGTCAAGCCCACATGGCTTTCAGGCTTAACAAAAGCCGTACCTGTATTTGTGAATGTTTCTGTACCTTGAAACTCTTGCACAAATTGGTTTGATTGAATGGAAGTGTGAGCTGGCATGTTGCTCAAAACAGAATTCTCTGTGCCATCGTCAAACATCAAATGCATGGTGTCAATTTGACCATCTGGACACAGTACAAGGGCACGTTGCACAACGTTTTCCAATTCACGGACATTGCCTGGCCATGGGTAAGTTAAGAGTTGTTTTTGTGCAGCCAAACTTAAAGTGAATTGCGTGTCTTTGGCATGGCGCACCAGCAACTGACTGACCAAAGGCAAAATGTCGCCGGGTCTTTCGCGCAGTGGCGGCACTCGCAATTTGAAAGTGCTGATTCGAAAGTAAAGATCTTCTCTAAACTCTCTGGCTGTAATTGCTTGGCGCAAGTCTTTGTTTGTGGCGGCAATGATGCGCACATCAACAGCCACTTCGCGCTCAGAACCCAGCCTTGTAAGCAAGCGTTCTTGCAATACACGCAGCAATTTTGATTGCAGATGCAAAGGCATTTCGCCAATTTCATCTAGAAACAAGGTGCCGCCGTTGGCTTGCTCAAACAAGCCCTTGGCGTCTTTGTGGGCGCCAGTGAATGCGCCTTTTTCATGACCAAACAACATGTCGTCAATGAGGTGCTCTGGCAAGGCTGCGCAGTTCAATCCAACAAAAGGGCCTCTTGCTCTCTTTGAAGATTCGTGGAGGACACGCGCCAAGATTTCTTTACCAGCGCCAGTGGGGCCTTCAATGAGGGCCGTTACATTGGCTTGGGCCACTCGTTGGGCAAGCGCTAACAAATGCTGACTCAATGGATCGACATAAACAACACTGCGTGGTTCAACCAATGTGCTGGTGGGTCCTGATAAGTTGCTAAGGGCTATTGAGGCCATAGACACTGTTTTGGACCGCAAGGGTGCTGCTATTTCGGCAAGATTGATTTGAGAGTTTGCGCCTTCAGTGGCTGAAACTGAGCGGGCCGCGACCTTCCAGGCGTCGAGTGACCAGTCGTCTGAGGCAATGACATGGCAAGCGCCTTTTCGCACGGCATCCACCACGAGTTCAATTTGTGCGCGATCGACGCGGCAAATTAAGGGGCGGGATTTGAATGCATTTGGGAAGAAACTGAAAATGCCCTCTAGCAGCCCATGCGTTTTGTTGTGCAACAAAACCAAGGGTGTGGAAGGTTGTTCGGTCATTGCGGTTTTTAAGTCCAATAGCGATCGAACGCTACGGACAACCAGACCGGCTTCAAGAAGCTTTGCTTGATCGTGCGCGCTTAGGGAGTGAACGGGGTCCATCCATAAGACTTGTTGTGCTGTTTGGTTCGAGCTCATTGCTTTCAATCGCCTCATTTGCATTGATATGCAATAGAGTTAGCAATGGTCGTGCCAGAAAAAACTAGTACTTAATTCGTATAAAAATGATGTTTAACGTCAATTTGTCGACATCAAAAGAAGGAACATGCATTGAGAAATGGGGTGTGCTGCTGATTTACTCAGGCGCGTCAATATTCACAGCCACCTGGTGTTAGCCAGTTGAGCTTGTATTGACCTAAACCGTGAAGAAATCTTTAGCCCAATAACTTCAGAACAGTTTGCTGGCTTGTGTTGGCTTGGGCCAGCACGGCCGTTGCGGCTTGTTGCATGATTTGGCTTTTTGCCAAGTCGGTAGAAGCTTTGGCGTAGTCTGCATCTTCAATCTGACTGCGTGAAGCTGAAGAGTTCATAGAAACATTGGTTAAGTTGTCAACCACGTGCTCTAGTCGGTTCATGGCAGCACCCATCATGGAGCGGCTTTCACTGACCTTGTCCATTGCCAATTTAACTTGCTGAATAACGGCTTGAGCGCCATCAACAGTAGAAATATTAGTTGGTACCAACCCACCTGTAAGTTGAGTGCCAGGTGAAACAGTTGCTGTTGGATCGTAGTCAGTGTAAAAAACCGCTCTTGTAATCGTACCATTCTCCGTAAAGTTTGGCAGGCTAATGGAGATACGTTGTGAAGCACTGTCTCCAACTTGGAACTGTAAATCAAGCTTGTCTGGCAAGCTGCCGACCTTATTATTCGCTGAACCAGAAGAGCCAGGCACATGGATCGTGCCATCTGCAGCACCGGCTAGAATTTTGAATCCGTTCCATTCATGTGTTTCAGCCATCCGGTTAATTTCTTGCTTGAGTTGGTCGAATTCATTGTTGAGGAATCCACGCTGAACATCAGAGTAGGTGTCATTGGCCGCTTGCATTGCAAGCTCACTACAACGAAGCAGCATGGTGGTCACATTTTCCGTGGCGCCCTCTGTGGTTTGAATCATGGCAATGGCGTCGCCCGCATTTCGAATGCCCTGATTCAAGCCTTGAATTTGCTGCGTCATACGAGCCGCAATGGCCAAGCCAGCTGCGTCATCTTTGGCCGAGTTAATTCGCTTGCCCGTAGACAGCTCACTCATTGCTTTCATGGTGCCACGCTCATTGAGCTTCATTGCAGCTTGCGTAAAGAGCGCTTTAACGTTGGTGTTGATAACAGTCATTTCATTCTCCTAAGGCGGCATATTGCCAGTGGCAATAATTTGCCGATGATTGGAATAATTAATCGAATTAGTGGGTTTTGGAATCGGCAGCAATCACAGATGAAGACAAAATCAAGGTGTCTTTTTCTTCTTGCAATACTTGATCTTCAGGCCAAATGCTCAAAGCATGGTCAAGAACCGCATGGGCCTGTGCCAAATCTAAATTGCAAGCCAATGAGCGTGCCAACATTTGATAAGTCATAGGCTGGACTTGTTCTTTTTGAACTTCAATCAAGTCTTCTAGCAATTCAATGGCAAGTGGCCAGTCTTCTCGCGTCATGGCCAACAAGCTAGAAATGGCCAGAATGTCTTCGCTACCTGGGTAAAGGCTTAAACCAGCTTCAGCAAGTGCTTGAGCTAAGTTGTGCTCGTTTTGGGCCACCAACCATTGCACACCCAGACGGAAGTCTTCAGGCGTGAAACGAGAAATCTCTTTTCCGTCTAAGCTTTGCGCGCTGATAAAGTCTTGCATTGCGAGTTGTAAATTGATGTTCATTGATGACTCCAAAAATTAGTTGAACCAAATATCGAATTGACGATTGAGGGGTAATAAGCAAAAGGGATGCCAGCTTTTCATTGCCGCATTTATTTATTGGTATGGCTCACGGCGCTTGCCACTTTGAACAACTCTTTTTCAAAGTTCTTCACAAACAGTGGCATGTTGAAAAGCGGTGAAGATTTGGCATTGCGAACAAGCTTCTTCTTGACCTTCTCGAAGGCTTGTTTGTTAGAGCCCAATTCAATGGCCCGTTTTTTGTAGTCTTCCAGAGTGAAAGTAATCAGCTCTGGCATATCCAATGCCGTTAGTAAACTACCGGCCATACGAGACGCAAAGGTCTTGCCGGTATAAGTCAAAACTGGCAAATTTACAAACAAAGCATCGTTGGCCGTGGTGCCGCCGTTAAAGGGGTACGCGTCCAAAAACAAGTCAGCCAGTTTGTATCTGGCCAAGTAATCTTCAGGGGCAACACGACCGGCAAAAATTAGCCGCTCAGCGGCAACACCCAATTGAGTGGCCTCTTTAATCAATGACGCCTTAGACCATTCGTTGTCTTCTAGCAGCCAAAAAACGGAATTGGGTGTCTCCACCAAGATCTGCATCCAAGCCCTGAAAATCTCGGGCGTGAACTTGTAGTTGTTGTTGAAGGTGCAAAAAATGAACTTGTCTTCCGGCAGGTTGTAGACTGACTTGGCAGGGGTTTTCCCTACTGGCCGTTGTCTGTCGCTGCACTGGTAAACATCTGGCATGTAGAAAGGTTGCTCTGTATAGAACGGCTTCATTTCTTCTGGAATTAAAAACTTGTCAGCAATGACGTAGTCAATGCAGGGGTGCCCCGTTGTGCCTGGAAATCCCAAATAGGTCATTTGGATTGGGGCAGGGCGGTAAGAAAGAATATTGGGCCTAGCGCCCGAGGTAATGCCTTGAAGATCAATGAGGATGTCAATGCCTTGCGCTTGAATGCAGCGGGCGGCCTCTTCATCTGACATGTCCGCAATGCGAATGTGATGGTTCATGGCTGATACGACCCTTTTGCGCAGGTAGGAGCCATCTTCCTTGCTCCAGCAAAAGCCAAAAACTTCAATTTTTGACTTGTCTAAGAGCTCGAATAACTCGACGGTCAGCAAAGACACGGCATGCATGCAGAAGTCTGAAGACAAAAAGCCCAGCCTTAATTTGCGGTCACCCTTGAATGGCAAAGGCTTGCCGCTCGTCAATGTGGGCAAGCGCATGTTCACTTTTTCGTGAACAAACCGGATGGCTGTGGCCAACTGCATGCCAGGATCGTCGCTGGCTGACAGCATGGCCAGGGGGGAAGTCCACTTTAACAATTCACCTTTGTCGGTGCCTTCAATGTCTGAGTAAATGGGCCACTTGCATTGCTTTTGTCGCAAATGAACCCAGTGTTGTATGACCTTGGGCTGATCGGGCTGTGTTTGAAGGCTCTCTAATAGAAACTTCTCTGAAGCCTCAAAAAGCCGCATCTCTTCGTGAATGCGTCCCATGGCGTTTAGCACCATGATGTACATGTCAACTTCTTTGTTTCTGGTCACCAAAGGGTGGTCTAGCATGGACTGCCAAATGGTAATGGCGTGCTCTTTACGGCCAGCACGCTCAACGGAGGCTCCTAAATTGAACCACGCTTGAATAAAGTCTGGCTTGGTGTAGATGGCAGACCGGTAGGCATCTTCCGCCTCCTGCTGGGCATTGTTTTGCCCGTAGAGGACACCCAAGTTAAACCAATAGACGTGCGAATAGGCGCTGGGCGGTGCAGCCAAAGCGGTTTGGTAGATCTGGGCTGCTTCTTTCCAGCGTCCGCTGTTTTGAAGTGCCTCAGCTTCGTGAATGACGTTCAGCATGCCTAGTGGCCTTTACTTTTCAACTGAGATATGAAGTGCCGACGGAAATTTGACATGCAAACGTCCGTTTCGCCTTAATAAGCCATGAATTAGCAATCTCTGAGCCAGCTTTGGTTGACGCCCTCTTTGTCAAAGAACCAACTTATTGCTTGGCTCAAATTTTGCATAACCCCCCTTGATGCACTGTCTAAGTGTCAATAAATCAAGGATTGCGAGTGAGTGTTTTAGCCGCTTCAAAGCTTAACGGCAAGGTGTTGATGGGAGTTCCCTCCGCACTGAAGTCAGCCCTGTGGGCACATACAGACCTGGTTAAACAGGCGCTGTGGTTTAGCTTGGCCATTAATTTGCTCATGCTGGCGCCTACTGTTTTCATGATGCAAGTCTATGACATGGTGCTCAACAGCCAAAGCATCAGAACATTGTTGATGTTGCTGTTGCTTGTCTTTGTTGTTTATTTGTTTGTCGAAGTTTTGGAATGGGTTCGACTCCAAATGATGACGGCCATCAGCCTTAAATTCGATTCAGATTTGCGCAACCAAGTGTTCGATGCCATGTACGAAGCGCGTCGCTTGCAGCTGCCTGGCGGTTCTCCGCAAGCCCTCAGTGACTTGCGTGTCGTGCGTGACTTTATAGGATCACCCATGGTCACGGCATTTCTGGATGCGCCTGTGTCCTTGATCTTTTTGTTGCTGGTGCTGCTAATTCACCCCAGCATGGCATTGTTTGCCTTGGTTGGTGCGGTTTGCCAATTTGTATTGGCCGTCAGAGCCCATAGAGTGACCGAGCCGCAAGTGGTTCAGTCCGGTAGGGCGGGCATGGAAGCACAAGCCTATGTGTCAAGTGCGTTGAACAACGCAGAAGGTGTCGAGGCCATGGGCATGTTTGGCGCCATCCATGACAAATGGATGGAGAAACAAAAGAAATTCTTGCAACTCAATGCCGCTTCCTCCGAGTCGTCGGGTTTGAGTGCGGCAGTGTCTAAATTTGGTCAGGCTGCTCAAGGCTCATTGATGATGGGCTTGGGTTGCTGGCTCACCATTGTGGGGTTGTTACAAGACAGCGGCTCACTCATGATTGTGGCGTCCGTCTTGGGTGGTCGCATGCTGGCGCCGTTGGTTCAAATCATTGCGCAGTGGAAAATGATTGTGAGTGCCAAAGATTCGTATGCACGCTTGGACGTACTGCTTGAGTCAGTGCCAGTCAAACCTAAAGGCATGGTATTGCCGCCACCCGTTGGTCAGGTGGTCGTAGAAAACTTGTTCTTGGCGGCGCCTGGCAAGGGGCCCACTATTTTGAAAGGTTTGAGCTTTGTCTTAAGCGCTGGTGAAACACTGGCTCTGATTGGCCCTTCTGCTTCAGGTAAGTCTAGCCTTACCCGTGCATTGGTAGGCATATGGGGCGCACAAAGCGGCAAAGTTCGTTTGGACGGTGCCGATGTGTTTCAGTGGTCAAAGGAAAACCTTGGCCCCTACTTAGGCTATCTGCCCCAAACGGTTGAATTGTTTGACGGAACATTGGCCGAAAACATTGCCCGATTTGGTCTTGTGGACATGGACAAAGTGTTGAATGCCTCGCGCTTGCTGGGCTTGGACGAATTTGTTCAAACATTGCCAGAAAAATACGAGACACGCGTTGGCACTGCTGGCGCATTTTTGTCTGGCGGGCAAAGGCAGCGGCTTGCGCTTGCCAGAGCTGTATATGGCATGCCTAAACTGATTGTATTGGACGAACCCAATTCAAGTTTAGATGAGCAAGGCGACGCATTGTTCATCGAACTGTTGAAGGCACTCAAAGCTGCGGGCAGCACTGTCGTGATCGTGACGCACAAAACAAGTCCGTTGGCAGTGGTTGACAAAATTTTGTTTTTAAATGATGGCCGCATGCAGTTGTGGGGGTCGCGTGACGAAGTGTTGGCCAAGCTCAAAGAGGTCGTGCCATCATGATCAAACTTGTGCAATTTTTGCAGCGCAGTGAGTTGGGCCAGTTGGTATGGCAGGCCCGCAAAGAATTCATGTGGGTGGGTATTTTCAGCTGTGTTTACAACTTGCTCTTGATCACACCTACCTTGTACATGCTGCAAGTGTTTGACCGCGTCATGCTGAGCAGGTCAGAAGTGACTTTGATTGTTTTGACGCTGCTGGTGTTGGCTGGCTTGATGCTATCGTCTTTTGCCGACTGGATTCGGACGCGTGTCTTGGTTAGAACAACGCTGAGATTTGATCAGCAACTGAATACCCGAGTCTTAAAGGCTTGCTTTGATTCACGCAGAAAAGGCACAGAAGAAAAAGCACAAATGGTGTTCAACGATTTGACCAGCATGCGTCAGCTTATTTCTGGTCAAAGCTTTTTCACGATATTTGATATTCCATGGACCCCTGTGTATTTGGCTGTTTTGTTCATGATGCACCCTGTGTTGGGTTGGACAGGCTTGGTCTTTATGGTCTTGTTTGGCATCTTGGCTTATTTAAGTAACAAATGGACCGAAGCACCTTTTGAACAAGCCATGGAGGCCGCACAAGTGGCCAACACCTACGTAGGTGCCAAGCTTAAAAATTCAGAAATTGTGGAGTCTTTGGGCATGCTGTCCAATTTGCGTACGCGTTGGCTGCGCTTGTATTTAGGCCACTTGAAAATACACACACACTCACAAGAAAACATGCACAAAGTGCAAATGCTGAGCAAACTGGTTCGCCAGTGCCAGCAATCGGTGGTGTTGTCGGTTGGTGCGTACTTGGTTATTCAGGGCGAGTTGTCTTCAGGCGCTATGGTGGCTTCCAACATGCTCATGTCTAACGCACTGAGACCCATTGACATGCTGGTGTCGAGCTGGAAAATGTTCATGCAGGCTAAAACTGCCTACTTGCGCGTTGAGAAAATGTTGGCTGAAAACCCTTTGCAAGCCAATCCAAGCCAGCCTAGTGATTTGAAGGGGCCTATGCAATGGCACAACTTGGGAACCACTGTGCCAGGTAGAGCTGAACCTATTTTGCAAGGCCTAAACGCAGTGTTCAATGAAGGCCAGGTGATTGCCATTGCGGGCCACTCGGGTGCCGGTAAGTCAACTTTGTTGCGCTGCATTTTGGGAATTTCACAAGGCGTGACGGGGCAGGTGCGTTTGAACGGACAAGACATGACCCACATGAAGCGCGAGGCATTAGGTGGGCAAGTGGGCTACATGCCGCAAGACATAGAGTTGATGGACGGCAGCATTGCCGACAACATTGCCAGGTTTGGTGAAGTGAATTCTGAAGCAGTGATTGAAGCCGCGCAAAAGGTGGGTATCCATCAAATGATTTTGCGCATGCCTAGAGGTTATGACACCGCCATTGGTGAAGCTGGCGGGTTTTTGTCGGGTGGGCAACGCCAACGTTTAGCATTGGCTCGGGCCATTTATGGCAACCCCCAATTGTTGGTACTGGACGAACCCAATGCCAACATGGACGAGCAGGGCACAACAGCCTTGGTGACCACCTTGAATTTAATGAAATCTACTGGCGCCCTTATTTTTATGGTGGCGCATGACAGGAATTTATTGGCCACTGCCGACCGACTGGTGGTTCTGGCCAAAGGAAAAATGCTGCACAACGAGGCTCTGAATCCAGAGCCAGCCTTGTTGCCTGTGGTTTAAGGACAATGATGACTACTCAACAAAAACCGCCAGTTCAAACTTCTTTGCCAGATTTGGTAGAGGATGAAGTGAACACTCAACAACCCATTCGTTTGGGCGCTGCAGTCTTGGTGGTGGGTTTGGGCGCATTTTTATTGTGGGCAGGCTTTGCCCCACTCGATCAAGGTGTGCCGGCTTCGGGTACGGTGGCCATTGAAACACGTAAGAAAACCATTCAACACTCTACAGGGGGTGTGGTGAAAGACGTGTTGGTGAAAGAGGGGCAGTGGGTGAAAGAGGGCGACGTGCTCATAGAGGTGAGTGATACTCAAGCGCGTGCCAACAACGAAACCATTCGCCAAGCTTATTTGAGCCAACGCGCGGTAGAGGCTCGCCTGGAGGCTGAACTTAAAAATGCAGGCAGTATTCATTTCGGTTCTGACATTACAGCCAACAAAGCCGACCCCTTTGTTCAGCAGCTGACAATGACTCAGCAGAACTTTTTTGCTGCTAGGCGCGCTTCATTTGAAGCTGAAGTTTCGGCGCTTGAGCAAAGCATCCAAGCGCTTAAAGATCAGTTGTGGGGTGTGGATCAATCCTTGGTCAATCGACTGGTGCAAATTCAATTGCAAGAAAAGCATTTGAAATCCATTAAGTCCTTGGCTGATGAGGGTTACGCTCCCAAAAACCAAGTGCTGCAAATGGAGCAAACCCAAACTGAGCTTAAAACAGCTTTGTCTGATTTGAAATCGAATCAATCTCGTTTGAGCAGATCGATTGAAGAGTCTCAGTTTCGCATGGCGCAAAGAAAGCAAGACTATCAAAAAGACGTGATGGGTCTATTGGCTGAAGTGAAAAAAGAAGTTCAAGCGGGCAAGGAAAGGCTAACCACAACCAACGAAGAGCTGGTGCGCACCCAAATTAAATCACCCGTGGACGGCCAAGTTGTGGGCATGAGCATCAGTGCCACAGGCGGCGTGGTGATGGCGGGACAAAAGTTGATGGACGTGGTGCCTAAGAGTGAAGCGCTGTTGATTGACGCCAAAGTGTTGCCGCACATCATTGACAAAGTGCATACCGGCATGAACGTGTCAGTTCGCTTCAATACGTTTGCCAACACGCCTCAGTTGGTGGTGCCTGGCAAGTTGGTGGCATTGACATCCGATGTCATTACAGATCCAAGCGCTGGCATGGGCGGCATCAGCAGCTATTACTTAGGCAGGGTAGAAATTACGCCTGAAGGTTTGAAGGTGCTTGGCAGCCGTGTGCTGCAGCCAGGTATGCCTACAGAGGTGCTGTTTAAGGTGGGTGAGCGTACGCTGTTGCAGTACATCATGTATCCGTTGACTAAGCGGATTGCGGCTTCTTTGAAAGAAGAATGATGAAGGCGCTGCTTTTGCTGATGTTTAATCGACGCTTTGCTGGGGTAATTGCACTTGGAGTTGCAATGCCTGTTTATGCGGCGACTATTGAAGAAGCATTTGATAATGCAATTAAGGTGGATCCAGCTCTGCGTTCTAGCCGATTCAACCAAGATGCCAATAACGAAAATATTGCCATTGCACGCTCGAGATTGTTGCCACAAATTAGCCTTCAAGGCTCAACCAATCAATTAACGCAAACAACAACGCAAGACGTACCCGGAAATTCCAGTATTTCAAAGAGTTTTACTGGGCCTTCAGCAAATCATCAGTTTGTCATACGACAGGGTTTGCTTAGACCAAAAGATGTTGCGGCTTTGAATTTTGCAGAACTGCAGTCGCAATACGCTGAAGTAAGGTATCAATCAGACTTATCTGATCTATGGTTGCGTGTTGCCAATGCGTGGATTGAATTAGTAGGTGCACGGCAATTGGTTGTTGCATATGAAAAACCACTTACACCATTACTTGCCGCAGCAAAACAGGAAGTTGCTAAGCTAAATCAAGGTGACGGAACCAAAGATGCCGCAGTAGAAGCCGAAGCTCAATATCAAATTGCCGATGCAACTTTTCAGCAAGCATTGCAAACCTTCAAGGCGAAGCAGCGGACTTTTGAAATATTGACGCATATCGATTCAAAATTTGTACAAAATGTGAAGCTTGACCTAAAGCCTAGGCTCATATTTTCGGAAAATGATCGCGATCGACTTTGGTCGCAAGCCAGAGAAAAATCATTTGAACTTCGATTTGCAGAAATTCAAGAACTGCTACAAAGAGAGCGAGTTCGGATGGCGAAGGCAGATCACTTGCCAACCTTGGATGTCATGGCTGCATGGAATGTTGCTAAAAATGATGCAACAAGTACTCAAGGCTATCGGTATCAAAATAATCAAATTGGTATTCAGTACATGATTCCAATTTACGCAGGAGGCTCTATTTCTGCAACCGAACGGCAAGCTGAGCTAGCGCTTCAAGCTAGCATTGCTGACAGCGAAGCTGTTGCAAACAGATTAGAGGGTGACTTTAGATTGCTTTGGTCGGCATGGCTTGGTCAGAGTGCGCGAGTTCAAGCAGGCTATAAATTACTCGAATCTTCTAATGAGCAGTTAAGAGCGACGCAACTTTCTTATTCACACGGCGTGAAGACGCTAATGGAAGTTGCCAATGCCGAGCTCGTGCTTTCGAGAAGAATTGCAGATCAGATCAATGCCGTGATGGAATATCAAAAAAATTCTGCTCGTATTTCAAGAGTAGACTTTAAATTAAATTTTTAAAATGTAATAAAATACCAAATTGAAAATCAAATACTCTAAAATCTCTCAGTATTAATCAAACTTCTTCCAAAATAATTTAATTTTTTAATAAATATGACTATTAATAAAAACTATTATATCGTTACGCACCAAAAAATGCCTTGGAAATTACCATTTGAGCATAAATTAGTTGGTGTTGAGGGATTTTCTCCAGATTTGAAAGAGGGAATTTCTAATGATGTAATTAGTAAGAGTATTGATTATGAAACTGCTTTTGGTGCTCTCAGGTCTTTAATGGCTATAAATAATGATATTAAAGACTATCCTGATTCAGAATCTATATTTGTTGGATCTTACAGGCTTTTTTTGGGTAAGGAAATTAATGAAAATTGGATAAGTCCAATTATGCAAGAAAATAAAATAATCTCACCTGAAGATTTAAAAAGTAATTGGGAAGAAGTTATCGCTACAGAAATTCCAGAAGGAATAGATATTATGATTCCAGCTCCTAGATTATTGCCAGATACATTATTAGGTCAATATGCAAGAGTTCACCATTTGGATGACTTACTGTTAGCCGTTGGCTGTGCTGTACGAACAGGATTTATAGACTCAACTAGCGTTCCTTACATGTTATCATCCAATACATTAATACCATATGGTAATTTTGCAGCCAAAAAAAGTATTAGACAAGAATTCAATGAAAAATTATGGAATTGTGCTTTGGATTTTTATAAAAATTATTACACTCCTAGATTAGGTTATCAAAGAAGAGTTATTGACTTTGCTTTTGAGCGAGTTACTTCTATGGCAATAATTCAAATGATCATTAAAAATAAACTAAATTGTGTGAGTTGTAGGAACATTTGTATAAGTGATAATGGGGCATATTACCCTTCTATATAATCTAATATTTATAACAAATTTAAGAGTTTTTAAAATATATTAATAAATTAATTATGAAATACGCTGAATTCGAAAAAATTTTTGCTGATAATGATGAGGCTAAATTATTAGATATTTGCATTGATAATTTTCAACTATCTGATTCAGTCGATAAGGTTTTATTTTTAAACAAAGCAGCCTCTATATTATTCTCTTCGAAAAATTATGAAATGGCAAAATTTTGCTATGTGGAAATTTTGAAAATAAATGAAATTCCTGACATAAGATATAATTTAGCATTGGCACAATTTTTCACATTAAATTATAATTCTTCGCTAACAAGTCTTGATCTGGTGATTGTAAATCCGAATTCCTCAAATGAGATTATAGAAAAAAGCAGCAATCTATATAATTTGATTATGGAACGTATTGATAAGCCAGATCAAATTGCTCGAAAAAATTTCATCAATAAGCAAAAAATATTTGTTTTTGCAACTTGTTATAACGAAATAAGAATATTGCCATTTTTTTTAAAGCATTATTTGGAATTTATAAAAGCAGATAAGGTAATAATTTATGATGGTGGAAGTGAGGATGGTTCAATTGAGTATGCTAAAAAATTTAATAATGTTGAAGTAATTATAGATCCATCGGAAAAATTGGATGATGGCAAATTAATGCATTTTCGTAATAACGAGTGGAAAAAATATCGAAATGATTGTGACTGGGTAGTGGTTTGTGATGTTGATGAATTTTTGTATCATGAAAATATCTTAGAGATATTAAAAGAATTAAAAAAAAGTGGAGTTACTCTGCCTATGGTGGAAGGGTTTGAAATGTTGAGTAAAGAAATTCCGAATAATAAAGAGTTTATATGGAATGTAGTTCAAACTGGGAAGCCTAATCCAAGTTATTATAATAAAAATTTAATTTTCGATCCCGTAATTGAAATAAATTATTTGATGGGATGTCACAATTGTTTACCTTCTGGCAACGTAAAAAGAAGTGATGGATTTATATTTAAAAATTTACATTATCGAATGTTATCCCATCAGCATATTGTAGAGAAATCCATTAAATCGGCTGCAAGACTAAGTGATTTTAATAAGGCTAATAACTATGGATTTCATTACGCTGTTAACTCAATAATGACTTATGAGCAATATTCAAATCAATTTAATGGTGCTATTAATGTTGTTGATAAGAAAAAGTGTGACTTAATATTAGCGTCAATATTTCAGAGGAGTTTTTATGAATTGCTACAGTCGATTCCGAAAAAACCTAAAATACTATTTATTGATTTAATTAATAATAGTGACAGTCAATTGACGCGTGAGCTAAAGGATTTTATTTTTGCTTACACACACAATTTGGGAGCTGAAGTATTTTGGTGTGATTACTCTGAAAAATATTTACAAAATAAAAATTTAAAATGTATTAGTTTAATAAATAATCTTCAGGATTTGAAATTTGATTTCATTGATATTGATTTAATTCTGGTTAATGAAAATATAGATCGGATTGAAAAAATATTTTATAATATTTTAGGCAATGCTTTTATTTCGATGCAAGTGAAAGATTTTAAAAGTACAATTGCGCTAAAAACAATTGATGCAAAAATTTGTTCATACGTCGTTGAAAATGATTATTCCGGTGATTTAACTATAATGAGGAAAGAAAATGGACCATACTAGCCAACAAATTAAAAACGCAGCGTGCCAAGCCATTGCAATGGGCATAAACCCTCGAGCGGTTTTTTTAGACGTAGGAGCAATGGATGGACCTGTGCTTCCACAGTTTAGATATTTATGTTCTAATCAATTGATTAAGTATATTGGGATTGAACCACAAAAAGAAGAGTGTGAAAAGTTAAAAAAAATGTTTCCTGATGGTATTTTTATAGATGAAGCAGTGGGAAATGAGGTTGGTGTCAAGAACTTGAATATTACTTTGAGTCCAGCCTGTAGTTCAATTCTAATACCTAATAATGAAATTTTATCAAATTATCCTATTTCAACTTGTTTCGAAATTAAATCGCAAGAAAGTGTTGCCTTAACAACTATAGAGAGATTGATTGATTCGGGAAAAATACCTCTTCCCGATTATGTAAAATGCGATGCACAAGGCTATGACTTCGAAGTTTTACAGGGGTGTGGAAGGTATTTAAACGATATAAGTGCGATCGAAGTTGAGTGTCAATTTAAACAAATATATAAAGATCAAAAAACGTTCTTTGAAATTAAAATTTTTTTGGAAAGTTTTGGATTTATTTTGCGTGATTTAAAACATCAAGGTGCTTTTGAATATGAGGTTGTAGAGCTTAATGCCTTTTTCTCTAAACGACCATCAGATAATTTGGATAAGTTAATGAAAATAAAACTATGGGAGTTTGCTAGCGATATAAATTCACCTTTATCTTTTGCGCAATTGAAAAAATCAAATAATCATAGCCCAATTTTTAGCAGAGTTACCACTGACATGGAGAAAACTGTAATGTTCGTTTAAAATTGATGACTGCGTTGAGAATTTTGATGATTAATTTGCCCTTATTTCGCTAAGTCTAACTAGCGTATTTGGACTGCCAATTAAATACCTTGATTATCAATCTTTAAAATTTATGCAGTTTAAGTGTAAGTGTTGATTGAGTAAAGCTCATGAACGCAAGATAAGGATTTGGACTCAATGGAAGTAAGTAATCCCAACGAGTCATTGGATTACCCCTTCAATCATAGGCTTATGACCGACTACTAATATTATTTGCTTGCAGCATTTATTCCAAGGGCGCTCTTCCATAGGTGTCTTCAATTCGAACAATGTCATCCTCGTCTAAGTAGGATCCAGATTGAACTTCAATCATTTCCAATATAACTTTGCCAGGGTTTTTTAGTCGATGGACTTCACCAATTGGTATGTAGGTCGACTGGTTTTCTGAGAGCAGAAAAGTCTCAGTTCCTCTCGTTACTTCAGCTGTCCCGGCCACCACAATCCAATGTTCGGCGCGATGGTGGTGCATTTGGAGACTTAGGCTGGCGCCGGGCTTTACGCCAATGCGTTTAACTTTAAATCGGTTGCCCATGTCTACACTATCGTACCAGCCCCATGGGCGTGCAACTTTCCTGTGTGTAACTGCTTCTGTTAGATGGTCTTTTTCTAACCGTGTTACAACTTCCTTAACTTTTTCTACATGATCTCTTTGGACAACCAAAAGCGCATCAGGCGTATCGATAATCAGCAAGTTGTCAGTGCCCAAAGACACAACCGCTCTATGTGGCGCGTGTATGAATGTGTTTTTTGAATGAAGAGCAATACCCCGCCCCTCAACTCTATTGCCGCTGCTATCGGTATGGGTTAATTCTGCGATGGCACTCCAGCTTCCTACGTCACTCCATTGCCCCTTAAAAGGCACAACAGCAACTTCAGCAAAGTGTTCTAGTACAGCATAGTCAATGCTTTCGGCGCGACAAGTCCTGAAAGACTCAATGTCAGGTCTGGTAAATATTGGTGCAAAGGTCTTATCTAGGTCAAACTGGTTTGACGCTCCTGTTTCTTTGGAAGCAGATGCCATTGACAACTTGCAGGATTGAAGGATATCTGGCGCATGTTTTTGTAGCGCTTTAAGCAATGTCTGAGTTGATACTAAAAAAATACCAGTGTTCCAAAGGACGCCACCCATAAGCAATAATTGACTTGCTTGGTCTAAATCGGGCTTCTCTATAAATTGTCCTACTTGTTTGCTGCCATCACCCCTAGCTTTGCCCTCTTTAATGTAGCCATACGCCGTACTTGGGAAAGTTGGCATCACGCCAAAAGTAACAATAGCACCCAACTGCGCTGCATTGATACCTTTTTGAATTGTGATTAAAAATGATGTTTGATCGGGAATATGATGATCCGCAGGACAGAAAAGTAGTAATTCATTTGGGTCTTCAATCTGTTGGTTAACTAATGCAGCGATGGACATGGCTGCAGCAGTATTTTTGCCGAATGGCTCTAGCAAAACAGATTTCTTGATTTGACTGGCAATAACCTCGTTAGATGCACTCGCAGATTCAATTGCTTCTGAGACTAGAAAACGGTGTTCTTCGGATGCAACGCAAATAAGGCTGTTCGAAGTAATGTTGGATTTTTCTAGGCTAGCTAAGCCCATAACTCTCTCAAGAGTTAGTTGAAGCAAACTTTTGTTATCAATTAATGGAACAAATTGTTTCGGAAAGCTTTTCCTACTTAGGGGCCAAAGCCGAGTTCCTGCACCACCACACAGAATTACCGGAATAATGTTCATGCCGCTACTCCCACAGTTTTAATATTCTTGCTTGTATGAAAGTTGCAACTTTCAATGTTTTCACCTCTGAAAGGATATCTTTCAAGGCTGAATATTAACAGTAAGTGATTATCCGGTTGAACTTAAACTGTAGGGGAGTTGATGGAAAGAGCGAAGGCAGTGATCATTGCTCCACTCTTTCCAAGTGACGACTTAACTTATCTTAAACCAGACGTCCACCAATTTGTGAATTACTTCGTCGTTAGTTTGATAAGTCGACTCTAGGCCAATCCAATTACCAGCATCATCTTGCGACACTGGGTTGAAGCCAAGAGAAATAGACGTGATTGACAAAGATTCCAATGAATGTAATTCATCTGTTTGACTGATACCGTCCTGATTAACGTCTTGCCAGACTTGAAGCTCATTAAAGCCCCGATCGTTTGCATCAATCACACCATTGTGATCGGAATCCAGGGTAGCCAAAGCCTGGAATCCATCAAGAGCTTTTGTACCATCTGGTAACACGGTCGAATCACCAAACAATTCTGCACCAGAATCAATCAAGTTGTTGTGATTCAAATCTCGAACAAGCAATCCGTCTCCAGCTCCTACCCAGCCTGTAGGCACTCGTGTTCCAGTGGCCATCAAGTCGAAGGTAACCCCTTGGTCAATAGATGTGGTGTGAATGCCATCCCCACCTAAGTCAAGAATCAATGGTGTACCTGCGATTGGTTTTTGAGTGCTCGTCAAGTTAGACTTTTGCGCATCTGTAAGAATTTCATGTTTAGCCGATAAGAAACCCAACTGGGCGTCGGTAAGACCTGTAATCTGTGCGGTGGTCATTGCAACAAGGTTGACTGCCGGAATGGCTAGAATTTGAGCTGATGTCAATCCTGCCAAATCTAAGGGCTGTATGGCAGCAATTTGTACTGTGGTCAATGCACCAATTTGACTTGGTAGTAACGATCCAATGTGCGAGCTGTCCATGGCCACAATCTGAGCAGTTGTAAAGGCTTGAATGTCAGTCAGCTCCATGGCTTGAATAAAGCTGGATGTTAGTCCAGCTAAATTCGCGGTTGACAGTGCTTGCACCTGATCTGTAGTCAAAGCAGCCACTTGGTTGTTGGTAAAGCTGCTTAATTGTGAAGATGTCAGCGCACTAATCTGAGCATTACCCATACCACTCAAATCTTGAACCTCAATCGCCAATACTTGTTGAGTTGTAAGGCCAGCCACTTGTGTTGTTGTAAGCGCTGCAACTTGTGCTGCAGTCAATGCCGCTACTTGCGCAGTGCTTAGGCCCGTCAATGGCCCAGCCACTGTTAATCCCTTAACCTGATCGGTGGTTAACAAGGCAAGATCACTCAGTTCAATGCCAACTATTTGCGCTGAGCTCAAGGCAGCCAAATCAGCTGTTTCAAGTTTCACAATTTGGGTTGGTGTCAAAGCATTTAGTTGAGCTGTTGTTAAGACACCCATTTGTGCAGTCGTCAGCGCCACAATGTTGGCAGTGCTCAGTGCTGCAAAGTCAGCTGTTTCCATTTTCACCAACTGGTCGGTGGTCATGGCTGGCATTTGCGTGTTGGTCATGGCTGCCGCTTGCGCCGTGGTCAAGGCCACAATG